>JAIPER010000038.1 GCA_021737115.1 Desulfohalobiaceae bacterium | reverse complement strand
CGAAGGGGCCTCTTTTTCCGCGCAGGGTCTCGGGAAAAGCATAATGACTTACGCCGTAAGCACTGTCATAAAAAACAAGAACTTTTAACCACAAAAAAACCGGAGCCGGAATCGATCCGAATCCAGGCCCCGGTTCAGCAAGCAATTTTGATTGCTTCCGGTATGCCCTTCCAGAGCTGAAGATCCGGAAGAGCAAACCGGAATCAGGCTGGAGTAGCGACCTTTTGGACCTTTTCTTCCATCTCGAAGGTCAACTCCGCTTTCCCTTCTTCATCCTTGACTACCATGACCTTTCCGCCTTTGCTCAGATTTCCGAACAGAATCTCATCCGCCAGCCGGTCCTTGATCTCGGTCTGGATAACCCTGGCCAGGGGCCTGGCCCCATAATCGGGATCGTATCCTTCTCTGGCCAGATAGGCCCGGGCCTGATCCTGCAGGCTGATCTCCACCTTTTTCTCCTTGAGCTGGAGGTTGAGGTCCCGGATGTATTTGTCCACGATCAATTCCATCATTTCCATGCTCAAACTGTTGAAGGGCACGATGGAGTCGAGGCGATTTCGAAACTCCGGGGAAAAGTGTTTTTTAGCGGCCATGACTCCCTTATGGGCCCTGGCTTCTTCCTTTTCCTGGCCGAATCCGATGCTCTGTCCGCTCATGTCCCTGGCCCCGATGTTGGAAGTCATAAGCAGAATGACATGCCTGAAATCCGCCTTACGGCCGGTATTATCGGTTAAGGTGGCGTAATCCATGATCTGCAGCAGGATGTTGAACAGATCAGGATGGGCCTTCTCTATCTCGTCCAGGAGCAGTACACAATAGGGGTGTTTGCGGATTCCCTCGGTCAGCTGCCCGCCCTGGTCATAGCCCACATAACCGGGAGGGGAACCAATGAGTCGGGCCACGGCATGCTGTTCGACATATTCGCTCATATCGAAACGCATGAAATGGACTCCCATGATCTCGGAAAGCTGTTTGGCCAGTTCGGTCTTGCCCACCCCGGTGGGTCCAACCAGAAGGAAACTGCCCACAGGCTTTTCTCCTTCCCGAAGTCCGGCCCTGGAACGTTTGATGGCCTTGGTCATCATGGTCACCGCCTGATCCTGGCCGTAAATGTTCTTGAAGAGCGCATCCTCCATGTGCTGCAGTTTTCCCAGATCGGAACCGCTGACCCTGGTGATGGGCACCCTGGCCATGCCGGCCACAACCTTCTCTATATCCCGGGGCAAAATCTGCTTTCTTTTCTGCCGGGTGTTATAGATAGTCATCCTGGCCCCTGACTCATCAACGACATCGATGGCCTTATCCGGCAAAAACCGGTCCGGGAGGTGCCTGGCGGTCAGATTGACGGCCGTCTGCAGGGCCGTGTGGGTGTATTGCACACCGTGATGCTTTTCATAGTACGGCTTCAGCCCCTCTAATATGGAGACACACTCCTCGAGTCCCGGTTCGGAGAGTTCGATCTTCTGAAAACGCCTGGCCAGAGCCCGGTCCTTTTCCAGAAGATTTTTACACTCCTCGTAAGTGGTGGAACCGATACAGCGAATTTCCCCGGAGGCCAGGACGGGCTTCAATATGTTCGAGGCATCCATGGAGCCGCCGCTGGTCGCCCCTGCCCCGACGATGGTGTGAATCTCGTCGATAAACAGGACCGATTTCCCTTTCTGCTTCTTCAGCTCATTGATGATCCCCTTGAGCCTGGACTCGAAATCGCCCCTGAACTTCGTCCCTGCCAGCAAGGCCCCCATATCCAAAGCGTATATCTGAATTTTTTTGAACTGTTCCGGTACGTCGCCCTGGGCTATTTTCAGGGCCAGTCCTTCGGCCAGGGCGGTCTTGCCTACGCCGGGATCGCCAACGAACAGAGGATTGTTCTTCCTCCGCCTGGAGAGAATCTGCACCGTACGTTCGATCTCGTTTTTGCGACCGATCAGGGGATCGATATAGCCCTGTCCGGCTCTTTGGACCAGATTCTGGGTGTACTTCTCCAAGAAACCTTCTTTCTCTTTTTTGACTCCGTCGTCTGTTTTCTGCTGTTCCGAAGTATCGCCGTGGGCGATGTGCTCCAGGATATCCAGTCGTTCGATGCCCTGGGATTTCAAATAGTAGACTGCGTAGGAATCATCCTCCTCCATGACTGCAGCCAGAAAGTCACCGATATCCACCTTGCCTTTTTCCGCAGACTGCACCTGGACGATGGCCCTCTGCAGGACCCGCTGCACGCTCAGGGTCTGGATCACCTCTTTGGCCTGGCCTTGAGGATAGACCTCCATATGCTCAACGAAATATCGTTCCAGCTGCTTCTTCAACCGCGGCGTGTTCACACCGCAGTGATTGAGGAGATTCATACCTGCCGTGTCCAGGATGAACGCATACAGAATATGTTCAATGGTCAGAAACTCATGCTGTCTGGTTCTGACCTCCCTGACAGCCAAGGCGAAAATCTTTTCCAAATCTCTACTTAACATATTATACCTCTTCCATTGTACATTGTAATGGGTATTTCTGCTTCCGGGCCAGAAATTTCACCCTGGCCACTTTCGTTTCAGCCACTTCCGCCGTGAACACGCCGCACACTCCGACACCGTTCCGATGAACATTCAACATGATTTGAACCGCTTCTTCCTCTTGTTTGGAAAAAACAGTCTTCAGAACGTAAATCACAAACTCCATGGTGGTGTAATGGTCGTTGTGCAGTAAAACCTTATACATGGGAGGCTCCTGGATCTCGTCCTCCAGTCCGAAATCCTCCTCATGCTCCGGTTTGTCCAACCTCCAGATCATACCCATCCCTTACCGTTTCTCGCTTTTATTGTTATGAGACCGACGAGTCCCTAGCCGGACTGGGCTTAATTATAATCCATAATGCATTTCGACTCAAGTTTTCATTCCTGATTTCTTCCGGGGGCCTCGATCCCGTCCTGAACCCAGCTGAACATATCACCTTGAAATAATTTGTTATATATTGAAAAAAAGGCTGCAACCCGCCATATCTTGTCCCTAGAGTAAGCCGAAATTCAAAAATGTCAAAATTTGATGAGGGTGATAGGCACGGAGAGCTTCCATAGCAAAAACTTCTTGACCTCGATCTCTAACGTTACTATAAATTCTTTTTCCCTGTGGTCAAGACCAGCGGATTTCATGATAATGGGCATAGACCGAAGTAGTCTCCCATCAGGGTCTTATTGAAGGCAGATACAAACCGCAAATTTAAATTATGCCAACTACTGGTATACTGATCCAACTTAGCTTTTTGTGAAATTTGGCCCGGACCCGGGGGTCGCCAGTCTTTGTTGTAAAAACCAAAATTGGATCAGTATATAAAATGAGTTATGTTCCAGGTTTCGGCCACCCAGACTCATGTCCGGGTGGTATTTTTTTTAAAAAAAATGAGTTGAAACCGATGAAGAGCAGAAAACTCCTGGTTATCGATAATTACGACTCCTTTACCTACAATCTGGTCCAGATGTTTCGGTGCTACCGGTTGATCATTGAAGTGCACAGAAACGACAAGATCACCCTGACTGAAATCCAGGACTTTTATCCTGACTACCTGCTGATCAGCCCCGGCCCGCGGGATCCGGCCGGTGCCGGTATTTCCATGGAAGTCATCTCCCATTTTCACGCCTCCAGGCCCATTCTCGGCGTCTGTCTGGGAATGCAGTGTCTCAATGAATGCTTTCAAGGGACAACCGTCAGGGCAGAGCTGCCGGTTCACGGCAAGACCTCGCTGGTTCAGCACACTGGTCAGGGGCTGTTTGCAGGCCTGCCCTCTCCCTTTCGGGCTGCCCGCTATCATTCTCTGCAGGTCAGGCCGAGTCCTGTTTCCAAGCTGCAGGTCACGGCCTGGAATGAGGATCACATGGTCATGGGGCTGGCCCTTCCCGGTTATCCGGTGTACGGGGTTCAATTCCACCCGGAAAGTTTCATGACCGAATCCGGTTCCCGGCTCGTGGAAAACTTTCTGATGTCAGCCCTGCCTCCGGCAGGCCTGACATATAAGTATTTAATAAATTAAAGAATATGGTCAGTATGTTGTGTGATTGGATGGAAGTTACTAATTGCCAGTTTGATCAAGGCAGAAACTTCAAAAAGTTGCCATGAAGTTTCGCAAAAGCTCTCCTCTCTCTGTCATTCTGAGCGAGTCCGCGAGCGAAGAATCCCTTCTCTTAAACAGGCTTGCTTTTTGAAAAAACATGAAGTTTCATACGAACGCGGCCGCTGGCCGCGCTGATTTGGAGGTATACTGATCCAATTTTGGTTTTTACAACAAAGACTGGCGACCCCAAGGGTCCAGGCACAAATTTCACAAAAAGCTAAGTTGGATCAGTATAACTGTTTAAGAAGATTCAATACCCATGAGCCGCCCTATGGAAGCCATCCCCCGGGTGACCGGGGTCGAGATCGAAGAGATCCGCCTCAGAGAGCCCTTTCAGGATCTTGCCGCCAGATTCGCCCATCTTCCGGAAAGCGTGGTCCTTTTGAGCGGAGGGGAGATGGACAGCGCCCGTCATCACATTCTGGCCGTCAATCCCTGGTTGACCATCCGCTCTAGTCGGGAAGAGTTCACCCTGACTGCAGACAACTCCCAATTCACCCTGAACGGGGATCCTTTCGCCCTTCTTCGCCGGGTCCTCGAACGTAACCGCCTGCCAAACCAGGGATCTGTCCTTCTCCCCGTCGTCTCCGGTCTCTTCGGATACTTCAGCTATGATCTGAAAAACCGCCTGGAAGAGCTCAACACTACCTGCCTGGACGACCTGCACCTGCCGGAGCTCTATCTGGTCTGCCCGTCCATTCTGGTCATTCAGGTCATCCAGACCCGGCAAACCTATCTCTGCCTTCCGGTCAGAGACTCCGGCGGCCGGGGCGGCCTGAAAGAATCCCGAGACTTCTTCTTCTCACAAAGAGAAAAACCGGCCAAGCCTGAACAAGAAAGGGCGGGCAGCGGCCGGCTGCGGTCGAATTACGCCAAATCCGACTACATACTGGCCATAGAAAAGATCCGGGACTACATCAAAAAAGGTCATGTCTACCAGGTCAACCTCTCCCAGAGATTCAGCCTGGATTTCAAGGGCAGCGGCTATGCCCTCTTTCAGGAACTCTTCGCCCGAAACCCGGCTCCTTTTTTTGCCTATATCAATGCCGGGGATCACGAGGTCCTGTCCACCTCTCCGGAGAGGTTCCTCCAGCGCCTGGACCGGGATGTGGAGACCAGGCCCATCAAGGGGACCAGACCCAGGGGCGGGACCCCTGAAGAGGACCGCGCCCTGCGATCAGAACTGCAAAACAGCCCCAAAGACCGGGCCGAACTCTCCATGATCGTGGATTTGCACCGAAACGACCTGGGCAAGGTCTGCTCTGCCGACTCTGTCCGGGTGGCCGAACATCTGCGGCTCGAAGCCTATAAAAACGTGTTCCATCTGGTCTCCATCGTCAAGGGGGAACTGGACCGGGACAAGGACAGCCTGGATCTGATCAGCGCGGCCTTTCCCGGGGGATCCATCACCGGCTGTCCCAAGGTCCGGGCCATGGAGATCATCGACGAACTGGAAACCCATAAGCGCCATATTTACACCGGTTCCATCGGCTATCTCAGTTTCCACGACACCCTGGACCTGTCCATCGCCATTCGGACCGCAACCCTGATCAACCAGAGGATCGTCTTCTCCGTTGGCGGCGGCATCGTCTTTGATTCAGAGCCTGAGGCGGAGTATTCTGAAACCCTGCACAAGGGCCAGACCCTGATGCAGGCCTTTCAGGGGGAAGCCGTAGAGGCGGAAAAACCCGCCAGGGTCTGGTTCAACGGCCTGATCGTCGATCAATCAAAAGCCCGGATCCCTGCGAACGATCCCGGATTTCAGTACGGTTTCGGCATCTTTGAAACCATCCGGGTCGATCAGGGAAAAGTGCGCTATCTCCATGAACATATACAAAGGCTTTCCCGCTCCTGGACCGTTTTTTTTGACTCTGCGTTCCCGGACCTGTCCTTTCAGGAGATCATCGCCTCTCTGCTCCAGGCCAACGAACTGGACCATGACATTGCCGCCGTCAAAATTCTCGCGGCCAGAGGAGAAAGAACCCGTCCCCCCTGGGACCACACCCTGCTGATCACGGCCCGGAAATACACCCCCAGATTAAAGCATGCGGACAAAGCCTCAATCGAACTCCGGACCTATCCCCAATCCAGACAGAGCCCTCTGGCGGATCACAAGACCTGTAACTACTTGTACTATTTTCTGGCCGGCCAATGGGCCAGGCAGGCAGGGGCGAACGAGGCCCTGATCCTGAACCCCGATGGGACGATCTCGGAAACCAACACAGCCAATCTCCTGATCATCAGGGGGAAATCAGTCCTGGTCCCCACCTCCTGTCATGTCCTTCCCGGGATCACGCAGGAAAAGGCCATGGAGGCCCTTAGCCGCCTGGGATTCACAGTTGATCGCCGCAAAGTGTTCCCAACCGATCTCCGGCCAGGGGATCGGGTCCTATTGACCAACTCCCTGCTGGGGGCGGCCGCTGTCCGTAGGATCGACGACAGGGAGTTCAGGGAATCAAGCCTGCTGGCGAAAGAGGTTAACCGGGTGCTTTTTCCCGACCCGTCCATGTCTTGACGAAAAGCCGCAAAAAGCCTACTGTCTTTTGAAGATCTCGATTCCGGGCTTATCAACTTCAGATTTTGTAGCAGCACTTTGATGCTTAAATTTAAAGCCTCAAAATTGGCACATAATATAGAAATTCGAATTCTTAGGGAGAAGAGAATAAAGAAATGGCAGCGAGTCTGGAAACTGCGAATGATTGAAGGTGGTAATCCTGCTTGGAAAGACTGATATCATAGCATCGTCTGTCTGGATTCCGGCCTCCGCCGGAATGACGGACAAGAGAATGAGGCAACTGAGGAACTCAAAGTACGCAAAAACTGGATGAATGTCCAATCGTGAAGTCAAGGCAATCATTTTAAACAGTTAACTGTCAATACAGGAACGGACATACGAAGTCTGAAATTGCCCCATGGAACGAAAGGACCTGAACCACCTCGTTGCTCTGTTGCCGAAACATCCCGGCATCCTGGAGAAGGAGCGTTACTTGAACGCTGCCGTGCTCATCCCCCTGCTGGAAACAGATGGTGAATTCAGCTTCCTGTTTGAGAAAAGGGCGGCCAATATCAGACAGGGAGGGGAGATCAGCTTTCCCGGCGGCCAGTTCGATCCCGGACTGGATACGAACTGCAGGGCTGCGGCCATCAGGGAGACCATGGAGGAAATCGGCATCAGCAGGGACAAGATCCATATTCAGGGTCGGATGGATACCTTTATCTCCCCGCGTGGCATCACCATCGACAGTTTTTTGGCCACTCTCGACATCAGCGGCCTTGACGACCTGACCCCGGACAGCGCGGAAGTGGAGGACGTCTTTCTCCTTCCTGTCTCCTGGTTTGAGAATAATCCGCCGAAGGAGTACCGGCTCGAGCTGGAAATCAAACCGAAATGCATCGATGAAAACGGTCGGGAGATCGAGCTGCTGCCGGTACAGGAACTGGGTCTGCCGCCCCACTATGCGAAGCCCTGGCCGGGCCTGGAACACCGGGTCTTCGTCTATCAGACCAATGCGGCCGTGATCTGGGGAATCACCGCCTCCCTGATCCAGGCAGTGGTTTCGCTCCTGCAAGCATAATTATAGGCTTCGTACCAGCGTCTTGACACTTAATCGTAAGTCTTTAAAGTAATAAAGAATATTTTAAATGACTTCAAAATTGGACATAATATCGAAATTCGAAGCACGAAATTCGAAACAAACTTCAAATGACAAAAATTCAAAATTCAAAACTAAGAAAAAAGGATCGACAACCAATTACTTTTATTTCTGTATTCTTTGAATCTTAGTTTTTGTCATTCGAGAATTTGAATTTCGTGCTTGTTTCGTATTTCGGATTTCGTGCTTCGAATTTATCATAACCTGATATTTGTCCAAAAAAATATCCAAAACCTTGGAGTACAGGAAAGAGCTCTGAATTAAGGGGCACGATTCCGTCATTCCGGCGAAGGCCGGAATCCAGGAGGAGGTGTACAGGAAGTGGATAAGTGCAAAAAGTCTTGAGTGAACGCTTCAAGCGATTTTTGTTCCTGTAATTCTCTGGATTTAGATCAGAGGGCTATTTTCTTTTGCTTAACCGTGAATGGTGAACCTGGAACCTTCCGGGTTGAGGGCGAAGCCCGCTTTAAATCTCAATACAGGCATAGGCATTGTGTTTATGGATCGATTCAAAGCTCTCCACTTCCGCCCGGAACCACTTGATCAACTCATGCTCTTTCAACTGCAGGGCAACGCTTCTGACCACATCCTCCACGAATTTCGGATTGGCAAAGGATTGTTCAGTCACGTACTTTTCATCGGCCCGCTTGAGCACGGCATAGACCGGTGAAGAGGCCGAGGTCTGGGCGATCTGAACGAGGTCTTCCAGCCAGAGCATGCCCTCGAACCTGGCCTTGATGCTGACCATGGCCCGCTGACTGTGGGCCCCCTGATCGCTGATGGCCAGAGAGCAGGGACAGACGGTCATCACCGGCACTTGCACACTGAGGAACATATTCGGCTTGCCCTCTTCCAGAGACCCTTCGAAGCGGCATTCGTACTCCATCAAACCCGGATTATTGGTTTTCGGGGATACCTGATCCAAAAAAAAAGGAAAACTGAAGGCCAGATGCGACCGCCTGGCCTCCAGCCTGGCCTGCACGTCCCGGAGCAATTTCCGGAAGCTGTGGTAATCGAGTATCCCCTCCCACTCCTGCAGAGCCTCGACAAACCGGCTCATGTGCGTGCCTTTGAAATAGCTCGGCAGATCCACATAGAGATCGACCCGGGCCACGGTATGCTGCACCCCGTTATCCTTGTTGCGGACCACCAGGGGATAGCTTAAGTTCTTGACCCCGACCCGATCGATGGACATAGACACCTCAGCCGGATCTTTCTGGATATCTTGCATCTATGACAAATCCTTCCCTGTTGTTGACAGGCTCAGATTGCCGTGCTTGATCCCCCGGGTGGAGATCAAGAGCCTGCCGAAGTCCTTGATTTCTTTAACCTGACCTCTGAGGATGAGGACCTCCATGCAGTTATGCGCATCTATGTGGACATGCAGGGAGGTGATGACAATATCCAGGGCCTGATGCTGGATTTCGGTCATCTTCCTGGACAGATCACTGTGATGATGGTTGTAGACCAGGGTCAGGGTCCCGGTGACCTCCTGCTCCTGATTGGCCCACTCTTCCTCCACCAGATCCTTGCGGATCAAATCCCTGATCGCCTCGGACCGGGTTTTGTATCGCCTTTTTTCGCAGAGTTTGTCAAATTTCTGCAGCAGATCGGAATCCAGTGAAACACCAAAACGCAAGAGATTTCCCACGTAGCAGCGCCCTCCCTATCTCTTTTTCATAATTTGTTATTTCTCACGTATCTCTCATGTATCCTAAAAATACGCTTCAATCATACCAGTGACTTACTTGTGAGTCTCTGCCATGAAAAACAAGAAGATGTCTTGCCTCACAGGCTTTTTCTTGTTCTTAACCGTGAACCGTGAACCTGGAACCTTGGGTTGCGGGCGAAGCCCGCTTTAGACAGAGTAAACAACCAGTTACCAGAAACAAGTAACCAGAAACCCATGCCTCACAGCCTGATCCGCGGATCGACCATCATGTACAGGACATCGGAGACGAAGGTCCCGGCCAGGACCAATACGGCAGAGATAAAATTGACCGTCAATATCACCGGATAATCCCTGGCCAGAATGGCTTCGTAGGCCATCCGGCCCATGCCCGGCCAGGAAAAAATGGACTCTATGATCACGGAGCCTCCGATCAAGCCGGGCAGGATCAGCCCGAACATGGTCACAAAGGGCAGCATCGCGTTTCTCAAGGCGTGTTTGTAATGGACCTGATCCGCTGACAGCCCCTTGGCCCTGGCCGTGCGGACATAATCCTGGCCTTCGACCTCCAGCATCTGATTGCGGACATACCGCGACAAAACCGCCACTCCGGCGGAAGCCCCCAAAACCGCGGGCAGAAGCAGATGCCAGACATGATCCATGAACCATTGCACACTCGAAGAAAACTCCGAGCCGAAGGTCCTCATGCCGATCACCGGGACATGCAGGTAGTTGACCACCAGGATGATCAGGATATAGGCAAAAAAGAACCCGGGGATGGAGATGAGCACATAGGCCAGAAAGGTGGTGGTCCGGTCGAACCAGCCTCCTCTGGAAATGGCCCCGCGGATTCCCAGGGGGAAGGAGATGGTCCAGGTCAGGATCGTGCCCACGATAAACAGGGGCAGACTGTTTAAGAACCGATCCCAGATCTTGGCCAGGACCGGCTGATTGTCCTTCCAGGAAACGGTCGTCCCGCTCAAAAGATCTTTGTAAAACAAAATGTATTGCCGGTGCAGAGGCTCATCCAGATGAAACTCCTTTTGAAAGCGCTCCATGACCTCTGGTGTGAATTTGGGATTCATGGGATCGATCTGACTCGGCTTGCCCGGGGCCAGATGGATGATCAAGAAAGAGACCACGGACACGAAAAACAGGGTGATCACCTTCTGGAATATATTTCTGCCTATGAACCCGATCATCTGATCTTCACCACGTTCTCATACTTGATGTTGTTGTGGACATTAGAAATTTCAGGGCTCTTGAATTTTTTACTCTGGCCGCATCCTCTTATCCCTTCATCCCATCATCTTCCGCTCTTTGCCTACCGATCACTGCCCACCGACAACCGACCACTGTTACCGCATCCCACCATTCCATTATTCCACTATTCCACCATTCGGGCATCCTCTCCGAGCCGGAGGCCGGCATCCTCTGTCAGTCCGTTGCAAACTCGGGTGCCTTCGGGAGCTTGACCCATTTATTGAAGTAGTAGCTGTAGTTTCCCGTCTTGGTGGGAGTGATCTTTTTGTAAACCACCTCCCCTTTTTCGTCCACCTCCAGGATCACGATCCGCTTGTCCAGCAGTGCCGTCCATTTCTGGACGAACAAAAAGGTGTAGGGCTGCTCAAAGGCGATGATTTCATGCAGACGACGGCAATAATCCACCTGTCTGCTCTTATTGTATTCCTGTCTGATCCTGATGATCAGCTCATCGGCCTCCTTGTGCTCAAAGCCCACGAAATTCAATTCAAAGGGGTCGCTTTGCGAAGAGTGCCAGATCTGAAACAGATCCGGCTCAATACCCATGTTCCAGCCCAGAATGAGGGCGTCGAAATCCAGCTTGTTGACCCGTTCCTGAATAAAGACCGACCATTCCAGGATATCGGTGCTGACCTTGACCCCGATCCGCTTCCAGAAGTCCTGGACAATGGCCAGGATGGACTTGCGGATCTCGTTGCCGGAATTGGTGATCAGGGTAAAGCTCAATATCCGGCCGTCTTTTTCCAGCCAGCCCTGACGATTTTTCTTCCAGCCGGCCCGGTCAAGGATCCGGAGCGCCTTTTCCGGATCATATTCCATGGGCTCGATCTCCTGATTATAAAAATCGGTCTGCTTGACAAAAGGACCGGTGATCCTCTCTCCCTGACCGTAGAGGACATATTGGATGATCTCCGGGACGTCGATGGCCAGGGACAGGGCCCGTCTGACCCTCCTGTCCGTAAAGGGCTTGCGCCGCATATTGTAACCGATGTAGGTGTAGCCGAAGGAAGTCCCGGAAAAGGACTGGAACCTGGGGTCCTGCTTCAACCTCTCGACCTGATGGGGCTGAACCGAGTAGGAATCCAGGGTGCCGGCGTAGAACTCCATTTCCTGGGTCAACAGATCGGGCACGATGCGGTAGACATACTCCCGGTAGTTGGGTTCTCCTTCCCAGTAATCGGCAAAAGAGGTCAGCTTGATAAACCGATCGGACTCCCAGCGCGAAAACTCGAAAGGCCCGCATCCAACCGGGTTCCTGTTGAATCGGCTGTCCCGCAGCGAAACCTCCTTGGCATCCAATCCCCTGGCCGCGGCCTCCTGCTGCAGGGCCCTTTCGTTCAGGAGGTGCTCCGGCAGTATCCCGATGCTCCAGGTGTTCAGAGCCGGGGAATACAGCCTCTTGTAGACGATCCGCACCGTCAGCTCGTCCACCACCTCCACCGACTTGACCGGTTCGAAATCGGCCACCCGGGGAGAGATGTTCTCGGGGTCGACAATGGCCTGGTAGGTGAATTCGACGTCTCCGGCATCAAAGCGGTGGCCGTCGTGAAAGCGGACCCCGTCCCTGAGGTGAAAGACAATGACCGGATTGTGCTCGAACGGGGGAAGTGCTTCTGTCAAAATGGCCGGATCGATTCTCGAAACTGCCTGCGACTCGCTCTTTATATATTTTTCAGGTGAAAATCCCTGGAAATAGCCCTGGCCCAGGAGAAGTTCCAGGTTAACGAACAGCTCCGGATCGACTTTCCTCAGCTCGAGCCGAATTGCTTCAGGCGGGGCAACCTGGAGGACTATCTCCTCCTGGTCGGGGAGCTTTGTCCTGAACCGAAACTTCTCCGGAGTGATTACAGAGACCGTTTTGATATTGCCCAGGGTTTTTTCCAAAGGCCTGCCCTCGAAATTTTCAGAAACCATGGCCTTGTGCAGAAACCGGGCCGTCTGCCTGGCATTCATCCTCCCTTGGCCCGAAACCGCTGCATCCGGGTTCACGTAGAAAAGAGCCTGTTCAGAGATATCCCAGGACTCGGCCAACCTGCCCCGGTACTCCAGATCCTTGTCCAGATCGATCAATCCCTCGAAGACCTTGCTTTCTATGTCGCTGCTGGCACTGTCCGCGGAGAGGATGGGATTGAGGATGGAGGCGTCGCCAATGGAAGCGGTGATGAACTCCTGAAGGCGCTCGGGATTGCCCTTTGTCTGCTCTTCATAGGTCGGCACCCAGAAATAGGACTGGAGTAAAAAGACCGTCAGGAAGACAGGGGCCAGGATCAAGACGCGTTTTACCAGCATAAAAGGGCTTGCCAATGAAAAAGTGAGTTTTTGTCCACACACTTTATAAATTGTTCACCTTGTCTTGTCCAGGAAATTGCCCATGGTCAAATCTATTTACCGCACCCGGTAAATCATTCCGCAAAAGGCCGGATAACAAAGATCCACTGCAATTTACCGATTGACATATTCCTTGAGCCCTGCTATTAGGGTCCACAACATGTTATATTTGTTTCGTTATTTTTTTCACGCAATCTGATTCCCCAAACCCGTAAGGAGGGAGCATGAAGAAGGAATGCTTTGCCCCGGTCAGAGAGAAACTGGATAATGTCTCAAGAAGGGATTTCCTGAAGTTCTGTTCGGTGATGGCCGCAGGGCTCGGTTTGCCGCTTGGCGCAGGCTCAGACATCGCTGAAGCAGTGACCAGCCCGACACGTCCTCCGGTCATCTGGCTCTCCGGCCAGGAATGCACAGGATGCACCGAATCCCTCCTTCGACCGAACCACCTGACCCTGGAACATCTTATTCTGGACCTGATCTCGCTTGACTACCACGAAACCTTGAATGTCGGCGCGGGACATCAGGCCGAAGCCTTCAAGGAACAATCCATCGAAAAGCACAGCGGCAAGTTCGTTCTGGTCCTGGAAGGGGCCATCCCCACCAAGGATAACGGCATCTACTGCCAGATCGGCGGCCGAACCTATCTGGATCTCGTCAAGGAGACAGCGGAAAAGGCCGGAGCGATCACCGGCATCGGCCCCTGCGCCTCCTGGGGCGGCCTGGTGGCCTCGGACCCCAACCCCACCGGAGCCAAAGGAGCCCCGCAGGTCCTGACGGACAAGGCCGTGGTCACCATCCCCGGCTGCCCCCCCAATGGCTATAACTTCCTGTCCACCGTAGCCTATTATCTGACCTATCAGAAACTCCCGGCCATCGATAAGCTGGGCCGCCCCAAGTTCGCCTACGCCAGACTCATCCACGAAGACTGCGAACGCAGACCCCATTTCGACTCCGGCCGTTTTGCCGAAGAGTTCGGAGATCACGGTCACCAGCAGGGCTACTGCCTCTACAAGCTGGGCTGCAAGGGACCGGTGACCTACAACAACTGCTCCCTGAAGAAATATAACGATGTGGGCACCTGGCCGGTGAACACCGGGCACCCCTGTTTCGGGTGCAGTGAAGAGAACGTGGGCTTTGGCATCCCCAAATACGTCCAGGCCGATCTGAGCAAGGAGAGTTTGATCACCCCCTCCGCCACCCCGGCCGATATCCAGTACGAACGTGGAAGCGGGCTGTCTGCCGGTTCGGCCGCGGTCATCGGAGGCGCCGTGGGGGTTGCCGTGGGTGGAGCCGCGGTAACGGCCGCCAGGGCCAAGTCTCGGGACAAAAAGGACACCTAACCAGGGGAGGGGGCATGAGCATTAAACGAAGAGATTTTCTGAAAACCGCCGCAGGGAGTTCCCTCGCTCTGGCGGCCGGGGTCCGTCCCGGCCCGGCCGTAGCCAAGGAACAGAGACTATCCCCTGAAGCCGTGGGCATCCTCTACGATGCCAATCTGTGCATCGGCTGTCAGGCCTGCATGACCGCCTGCAAGAAGGCCAACGACATGCCGGTGGAGTCAAGCGGCCAGGAAAACACCTGGGACCGTCCCCTGGACCTCTCGGCCTCGACCCTGAATATCATCAAAATGTACGACGGCGGCGAAAAGCCCGCCTTTGTCAAAAGACATTGCATGCATTGTCTGGAGCCGGCCTGCGTTACGGCCTGTCCAGTCTCGGCCCTGGTCAAAGACCCCCGAACCGGGGTGGTGACCTACGACAAGAAGGCCTGCATCGGCTGCCGCTACTGCCAGATCGTCTGCCCTTACAATGTGCCGAAGTTCGAATGGGACGACCCTTTCCCCCAGATTCGCAAATGCCAGTTCTGCGACCATCTTTTCGAACAGGGCCGCTATTCCGCCTGCTGTGAATCCTGCCCCACCGGGGCCTCCCTGTTCGGTCCCTTCCGGGACCTGAAGCAGGAAGCCGAGCGCAGGCTGCAGATGGAGCCCGGGCGATATTACGAATTCCCGGTCAACCACATCGGCACCGGGAAAACCCAGACCCACAAGTCAGTACCCTATGTCCGGAAAATATACGGAGCCGAGGAACTCGGCGGGTCTCAGGTCATGCTCCTGTCCGGGGTGGACTATAGCAAACTCGGCCTGCCTGAGGTCAGAAAAAAATCCTACGTCAGCGACGTTGAATCCATTTCCAGTAC
>JAIPER010000037.1 GCA_021737115.1 Desulfohalobiaceae bacterium | reverse complement strand
CCAGAGCGGGGCCATCTGCACCTCCATGCTGGATCTGTCCCTCAAGGAAAAAATGGGCTTTCACTACTTCATCAGCATCGGGTCCATGCTCGACGTGGACTTCGGGGACTTGATCGACTACGTGGGCTCAGATCCCCAGGTCCAGAGCCTGCTTTTGTATATCGAAAGCCTGTCCAACTTTCGGAAATTCATGAGCGCGGCCAGGGGGATATCCCGTCTGAAGCCCATCGTGATCATCAAGTCCGGCAAGAGTCAGGCCGGGGCCAGGGCAGCGGCCTCCCACACCGGTTCCATGGCCGGCCAGGACGAGGTCTACGAGGCTGCCTTCAAACGGGCAGGGGCGGTTCGGGTCAGCTCTATCGGGGATTTTTTCCGCTGTGCCGAACTGCTGTCCAAGCAGCCCCGTCCCCGGGGTCCCAGGTTGACGGTTTTGACCAACTCAGGAGGCCCGGGGGTCATGGCCGTGGACGCCATTGCCGAGTCCGGCCTGGAAAGCAGCGAACTGAGCCCGGAGACCATTGAGAAACTGGACCGGGTTCTGCCGGCTCACTGGAGCCGGGGCAACCCTATCGATATCCTGGGCGACGCCACAGCCAAGCGCTATGTCCAGGCCGTATCCTGCCTGGACAAAGCAGAACAGGACGGGCTGCTCATCATTTTGAACCCCCAGGCCATGACCGATCCCGGTGAGGTGGCCGAAGAGCTCATCCCGGTTTTGTCCGAAAAAAACTTTCCGGTTTTGACCTCCTGGATGGGCGGCCGGGGAGTGGAAAGAGGCATAGAGATTTTCAACAACGCCCGCATAGCAACCTACGACAACCCGGAAGAGGCGGTCCGGGCCTTCATGTACTTGAATCGCTACGCCAAGAACCTGCAGGAGTTGACCGAGATTCCTCCCTATTCACCAAAGAGGTTGAGTTTTGACCGGGACAGGGCCGCTGAACTGATCGACAGGGGCCTGGCCAGGGAAAACGGCCTGCTCACGGAAAAAGAGTCCAAAGACCTGATCCAGGCCTACGGGATTTTGGTGAATCCCACCAGGACAGCCGGCAGCGAGGAGGAGGCCGTTCTCCTGGCCCGGGATCTGGGCTATCCCCTGGTCATGAAGGTTTTATCCCTGGATATCGCCCACAAAACGGAAGCAGGGGGGGTGCAGCTGGATCTTCGCAACGAGGACGAGGTCAGAAAGGCTTTTCAAGACATCATGCGAAGCGCCGGCGACTACGACCCTCAAGCCGGGATACAGGGCGTGACCCTCCAGCCCATGATCCTGCGGCCGGAGCTGGAGCTCCTGCTGGGAGCAAAAACCGACCAGAACTTCGGTCCGGTGCTCCTCTTCGGAATGGGCGGCATCTTCGCCGAAGTCCTTAAGGACCGGAACCTGGCCCTGCCGCCGCTGAATCACCTCCTGGCCGGGCACCTGATCGAGGGCACCCGGGTCCACAAACTGCTCAAGGGCTTTCGCAACCGTCCCGGGGCGGACATGGAACTCCTGGAAGAGACCATTATCCGGTTATCCCATCTGGTCGTCGACTTTCCGGAGATCGCCGAACTGGATATGAATCCCCTGATCATTCATGAGAAAAAGCCCCGGGCCCTGGATGCCAGGGTCATCGTCCGGCCGGCGGAAGTCTCCTCACCCCACCACCTGGTCATCAGCCCCTATCCGGGCCAGTATGAGGAGAAAGGGGTGGTCACGGACGGTCTGGAGCTACATATCCGTCCCATTCAGCCGGAAGATGCCTCCCTTCTGGTCGAACTCTTCGAGGAACTGTCCCAGACGAGCATCTATTTCCGATTTTTCAGCCTCCTGAGAAGACTTCCCCAGGACATGCTGGTCCGGTTCACCCAGATCGATTACGACAGGGAAATTGCCCAGGTCGCCCTGTCCACGGTAGAAGGCAGGGAGCGGATCTTGGCCGTGGCCAGGGTCATCGGACAGATCGACGGCAAGACAGGCGAATTCGCGGTCCTGGTCGGCGACCCCTGGCAGGGCAAAGGCGTGGGCCGGGAACTGCTCCAGCGCTGCCTGCAGATCTCCAGGGAAAGGGGTATGGATAAGATCTACGGACTGGTCCTCAAGGAGAACACCGGTATGCTCCGGCTGGCCAAGAAACTCGGCTTTTCCAAAAAATGGCGGGAAGGGGAGGGCGCCTTTGAATTGACCCTGGACCTCTCTTCCATTTTACAGCAGAACACAAAGGAGATGTAGACCATGAATCTTCCCTGGATCGATTTTCAAGGTATCTTACAGATGATGGTCACCTGGTTTTTGACCAACGGCTTGCATATCCTGATCACTGTCATCCTGATGCTCATCGCCCTGAAAATCGCCAAGATGATCGGGAAACGCCTCCTGGCCCTGTTCCAGAAGAACAGGGACGACGAATTCAAGAAACGGGCCGAGACTCTCAGCTCCATTATCCAGATCATCTTAAGCATCACCATCCTTGTCATCGGCACGATCATCGTCCTCAGCGAGCTGGGCATCGAAATAGGGCCGATCCTGGCCACTGCCGGCATCTTCGGTCTGGCCATCGGTTTCGGAGCCCAGAACCTGGTCCAGGACGTCATCAGCGGATTTTTCCTGCTCCTGGAAGACCAGGTCCGGGTGGGAGACGTGATCCAGGTGGCCGACAAAGGCGGTCTGGTGGAGAAAGTCGGCCTGCGGATGATCATCCTCAGGGATCTGTCCGGCAATGTCCATTTCATCCGCAACGGCAAGGTGGATGTGGTCACCAACATGACCAAGGATTACAGCCGCTATGTCTTCGAGATTGGGGTGGCCTACCGGGAAAATGTGGATGAGGTCATCGGGGTCATCAAGGAAGTGGACGAGGAATTGCGGACTGATCCTGAATTTAAGGACGATATCCTGGAGCCGATCGAGATTCTGGGCCTGGATAAGTTCGCTGATTCGGCCGTGATCATCAAGGCCAGAAACAAGACCAAACCCATCAAACAATGGGGCGTGGGCCGGGAGTTCAACAAGCGTTTGAAAAAGGCCTTCGATGCCAGAGACATCGAAATCCCCTTTCCCCACATGACGCTGTATGCCGGACAGGACAAAGAGGGTCAGGCCTCGCCCCTGCGGCTCAAGATGCAGGATGAAACCTTTCGAGAATCGGAAATAAAAAATCAAACATGACGACTCAGGAGCAGGTTTATGTTATGCCAAAAAACATACGTCTTTTTCCTTATTTGCCGGAGCACATCGCCGGACTCGAAGACCTGGCGGAAAATCTGTGGTGGAGCTGGCAGCCGGCAGCCCGGATGCTCTTCAAGCGCTTGAATCGCCCGGCCTGGAAGGACAGCGGCCACAATCCGGACAAGATGCTAAGGGGGCTTCCGATCAGATATCTGGAACATGCTGCTTCTGATCCGGACTATCTGCGCCACTACGACCTCATCATGTGGCGCTTTCAGCAGGAGACCGGGCCTGTTTCCTGCCAGGGGCTCGGGATCATGTCCGACGCATCCCGGCAGAGCATCGCCTATTTCTCGGCCGAATACGGACTGCACCACTCCCTGCCCTTTTACGCCGGCGGTCTGGGCTTTCTGGCCGGGGACCATCTCAAGGAGTGCAGCGATCTGGATGAAATTGTGCTCTTGACCGTTCTGCATAAGTAACATATGTTATTGATATTTTTAGAAGGAGCACACATGGCCAAACAGAAAACAGCTTCAACGCAGAGCTCAAAGAAAACTGCGGATGATCGGGTTGCCGCTTTCAGGGAGGTTCTGGAGGCCCACAGGGGGGAGCACCATGTCATCGTCCTGCAGAAATATCCGGACCCGGACGCCATCGCCTCGGCCTTTGCCCATAAGATCATCTGTCGGGACTATAAAATCCAGGCGGATATCCTCTATACCGGTCGCGTCAGCCACCAGCAGAACAGGGCCCTGGTCAATTTGCTCAAGATCGAAATGACCCACTATGAAAAGAAGGATGACCTATCGGGTTATGCTGGAGCGGTTTTCGTGGACACCCAAGGGGGCACGGCCCAGGAGCTGGTCAAAGGCCTCAAGGAAGCCAAGGTTCCTGAACTCATCGTCGTTGATCATCATGAACCCCTCGATCTTCTGAGTCCTGAGTTTTCGGACATCAGAAGAATCGGGGCCGCGTCCACCATGTACACCCAGTACATCGAAGCCGGAATGCTCAAGGTCAAGTCCGGAAACGAGGACCATGTCAAGCTGGCCACAGCCCTGATGCACGGCATCCTGACCGACACCAACGGATTTTTGAACGCAGGCCCCGAAGATTTCCAGGCTGCCGCCTTTTTGAGCAAACACCATGATCTGGAGACCCTGGAATATATCATGAGGCAGGAACGCTCCAAAAAAACCATGGAGGTCATTTCCAAATCCCTGTCGCAAAGGGTTGTGGCCGAGAGTTTTTCCATAGCCGGGATAGGCTATTTGAAAAGCGACGACCGGGACGCCATCCCTCAGGCCGCGGATTTTCTGGTTACCGAGGAGAACGTGCACACGGCTATTGTCTTCGGTATCGTCACCGGGGAGGAGGAAGAGGAGAGAGAAATCCTGGTCGGATCGCTGCGTTCCACAAAAATCACTCTGGATCCGGATGAATTTATCAAGGAGGTCTTCGGCAGGGACAGTCAGGGAAAATATTTCGGAGGAGGCAAGCTCTCGGCCGGAGGATTCCAGATGAACATCGGCTTCCTCTCCGGGGGAGAGAGTGAAGAGTATCAGAACCTGAAGTGGAAGACCTTTGACTCCAAAATCAAGGAGCGAATTTTTAATAAGATCGGCTACGATAAAAAGAACGGGGCCGGATCACAATCTTCTGCATCCGATAGCGATGTGCAGGCCTGATGGTCGAATCCAGGACGCTGCGGCTCATGGAGCTGCCGATTCGAGTGCGCCTCGACCGAGTTCCAGGGCCTTGAGATTGACGGCCTTTATCTTCTCGGGCAGGTGACGGCGCACGGATTCTTTCAGATCATCGAGGCCAAAGGGGGATTCCGGCCGGGCGGACAAGGCCCCCAGCAAAACGATGTTGGCCGCTCTGGTCGTGCCTGCCTCGGCACCCAGCGATTTACAGGGCAAAAAGAAGCTCCGGGTCGAGCAGTCCCGGCAGCGCTTTTGAATGAAGTCCAGATCAGGATATATCTCCTGCCCCGTGCTGACCCCCACCGGATAGGTGGGTTCCAGGTTGCCGACGATTAAACCGCCGGGACGAAGGTAATGCAGGGCCCGCAGGGTTTCCAGGGGTTCGAAACCCAGGAGGACGTCCGCTTCTCCGGAGGTGATCCGTGGGCTTACGTAGCCTCCCAGCAGCAGGGTGGATTCCACGATCCCGCCTCTCTGGGCCATACCGTGTATTTCACCGGAACAGACATCGATATCGTGATCCAGAGCAGTCAGAGACAGCAGATTGGTGGCGGTCAGGGTGCCCTGCCCCCCGACACCGGCTAGAAACAGTCTCATTCTGTTCATGAAGAACTCCTTTTCCGGGATTTGATGGAGCCGCAGATCTGAACGCAGAACATGCAGCCGCTGCAGAGGCCCTCGTCAATCTGAACAACCTGGTCCTGCACAGAGAAGGCCGGACAGGCCAGTTCCTCGAGGCAGGTCTGCACTTCCGGAGTCTGTTCGCTTACATAGGCGCACATGGATTTCTCGCTCTTCAGGGTACGTCTGGCAAACAGGACGCAGGGCTCCTCGGCTATGATCACCCTGACACCGGACATATTCTTGAATTCTTCAAATGCTTCCAGAGATTTTTTGAGATTCAACGGCTTGATTTTTCTGATCTGTTCCACCCCGCAGCCTCTGACCACCTGTTCGATGTCCACCCGGCGGGGATTCGGCCCGTGCCTGGACTGTTCCACCCCGGGATGCGGCTGGTGTCCGGTCATGGCCGTGGTTTTATTATCCAGGATCACGACCAGGATGTCGTGTCCGTTGTGCAGGGCGTTGATCAGACCGGTGATCCCGGAGTGGAAAAAGGTCGAGTCACCGATATAGGCAATGACCGGTTGATCCTGAACCCTGGAGACTCCGGTTCCGCCGGAGATGGAGGAACCCATGCAGAACAGGAAATCAGCGGCCTTGAAAGGTGGCAGAAATCCCAGGGTGTAGCAGCCGATGTCCGAAGAGGAGATGGCCTGGTCCCCGAAGACCTTGCGGGCCGCGTAATAGACCGCCCGGTGTGAGCAGCCCGGGCACAGATTGGGGGGGCGGCCGGGAAGATCGGGCTCCTGGGCGCAGAGTTCGGTTTCTTTGGGAGGCTGTCCCTTCAGGGAGCACAAGGCCCGACCGACCAGATCGGTGGAGTATTCACCGATTCTGGTCAGGACTTGGTCTTTTCCCTTGATCCGGCAGTCGAGTCCATGCTTCTGGCACAAGATGCGGACGGTGTCTTCGACAAACGGCTCGAGCTCTTCGAGCACCAGAACGGTTTTCAGGCCCTTGAGAAAATCGAGCAGGATTTCTTCAGGAAAGGGGAAGGAAAATCCGAGTTCCAGGACCCGAAAAGAGTCGGTAAAACCATGATCATAGAGGGCGTCCCGGAGATAGGACCTGGCCATGCCGGAGACCACGATACCGATTTCGCCCTGACCCCAACAACGATTCCAGACCGACTCCTCGCTCTCTTCCTGGATCTTCTTCAGGATGTCGAGCTGGATAGGGTGTCGCTTTCTGGCCACGGCCGGCAGGGGGACGAATCGAAAGGGATCCTTTCGAAAAGAGCCCCGGGTATGGGGGGGCTGCAGGTGGCCGAACTCGACCGGCCCCCGCAGATGGCTGACCCGGGTCGTGGTCCGGAGCATGACCGGCTGCTGCCATCTGGCTGAAGCGAGCAGGGCCTCCCTGGTCATGTCTTTGGCTTCCTGGGCGGTTGCCGGCTCGAAACAGGGCAGACCGGCCATCCTGGCCAGGAGGCGGTTGTCCTGCTCGTTCTGGCTGGAGTGACAGCCGGGATCGTCGGCGCTCATGACGACCAGTCCGCCCGGAGTCCCGATCGTGGCCAGG
Source organism: Desulfohalobiaceae bacterium (assembly GCA_021737115.1). GTDB lineage: Bacteria > Desulfobacterota > Desulfovibrionia > Desulfovibrionales > Desulfothermaceae > JAABTT01. The sequence goes on along the minus strand of JAIPER010000037.1, from coordinate 8,217 downwards.
GTCATGAGGGGGTCGGCCGCGACATTGACCCCGACATGCTTCATGGTTACCAGGGTGGGGACCCCGGCCAGGGTTGCTCCGCCGGCCACTTCCATGGCCACCTTTTCATTGACGGAGTACTCGAAAGCATAAGAGGCCTCCGGGGCCAGAGCATAAAATGCGTCAGGGGCTTCAGAGGAAGGAGTGCCCGGATAGCAGGTGACGCAACCCACGCCGGCCTCCAGGGCTCCCCGGACAATGGCCTCGTTGCCGAGGAGCAGGCTTTTTTTCCCGGGAGCATCAAGAAGGAGTTCCGAGAGGGTCATGATGATTTGCCTTGTCTGGTTTTTTGCTGTAACTGTTTGATCTTGTACTGCAGATAGCCGGTGTTTCCATCCCTCAATCCGGACTTGGACTTGAGCTGTTGGTAGGCCTGCAGGGCCTTGTTCCACTCCCCGGTGGTTTCGGCCATGGTGGCCAGGGATTGATTGATGTTTTCCAGGTAGCGTTCAGGGGCCTCTTTTTGGAGCCGGGTCAGAATTTGCAGGCCTTCAGCTGTCCGGCCAACAAGGTGGAGGGCGTTGGCCTGCCCGATCCCGGCTACGACTTTCAGGTCCTGGTTTTTGGTCTGGGAGGCGATTGTTTCCCAGTATTTCCCGGCCTCTTCGTACAGCCCGCTGTCCATGGCCTGAGAGGCCAGCTGGAGCCGGACGGCCGGTTTCATCCGGCTCGGGGCCTTCTCCAGGAAGCTTTTCAAATCCGAAACCCGCTGTTTCTGATCAGCCTGGAGCATGATCCGGCCCAGTGCGGCCTGCCCTTTTTCCAGGGTCCTGACCCGGTAATACTTGTATCCGGTCACGGCTGCCGCCAGGATGATGATCGCCCCGAAGACGATCCCGATCTGCTTGAGATTTTCTGTTATTTTCTTTACTAACGGGCTGACCTGTTCATTGATTTCAGAAGTCGGCGGGGCGGATTTTTTCTCAGTGGAGCCTTCTGGTATCATCAAGCATTTCTCCTTTATCTGTAATACTCGGTGGGGCCTTGAAGTTTCAGATATTTTTGGTGATCACTATGTCTTTGACGGGTTTTTCGATGGCACGATAAAGCTTTTGCAACCTTTTGCTCTGCAAGTACCCTTCTTGTAAACACAATGACCCGAAAGGTCAAGAATCCAGTTTGCGCCTGTGAACCTGCGCCTCAGGACCAAAGAGCCGAAGACGCAAACCGGATTTTATGGAGGATTTGTTCATGGAGGTCACCTTCCTTGGAGTTGGAGAGGCTTGTGATGAGAGATACCCCAACACGTCGGTTCTGGTGAGAAGGGCCGGCAGAGCGGTTCTCCTTGATTGCGGTTTTTCGGTTCCGGGCAGCTTTTTCACCCGGGTGAAGTCAGCAGACGAGTTGGACGCCGTCTGGATTTCGCATTTTCACGGAGATCATTTCTTTGGACTGCCGCAGTTGCTGCTCAGGCTGTTTGAATCCGGCAGGAAGAAACCATTGTATTTTATCGGGCAGTCCGGTATAGAGGATCTTGTTTTTCGGGTCATGGATCTTGCCTATCCATCGTTTTCCCGGAAATTCGAATTTGAGTTGCGGTTTTTGATTGTAGATCCGGGTCAGGAACTGGAGGCGCTGGGGTTCAAGTGGCAGGGGGCGGGAACCAGGCACTCCCAGCACAACCTGGCCCTCGGTCTGAACATGGACGGTTGCCGGCTCTACTACAGCGGTGACGGAAGACCCGGTTCCGGGAATGTCGAACTGGCCAGAGAGTCGGAGCTCATGATCCACGAAGGTTTTTTGCTGGAGGGACAGATCCATGGTCATGGCAGTGTGCAGAGCTGTTTGGCTTTTGCCCGGGAAGCAAGGGTCAAACGCCTGGCTGTTGTCCATGTTCAGCGAGACGAGCGCAGGCGCGAGGAAGAAAGATTGAAACGTCTCCTGGAAAACGTCTCCTATTGCCGGGCCTTTTTGCCTGTGCCGGGTGATGTCCTGACTATATAGTGAAAGGAGTTTGAAGATTTTGAGCGCAAAGATCGGCATCCTGGGAGGGACCTTCAACCCGGTTCATTTCGGGCATCTGAGACTGGGTATAGAAGCTTTGGAACAATGCGGGCTGGATCGGATCGAATTTGTGCCCACCTCCATCCCGCCTCACAAACAGGGAACAGACCTCTATCCGTTTCCGTTTCGGTGCAGGCTCTTGCAGGAGGCGATTGCCGGAAGCCGGGGATTGGTCGTCAATCCGCTGGAGGGGGAACGTTCAGGCCCTTCTTATACCGTGGATACCCTCAAGGAGTACCACAAGAGACAACCGGGAACGCAGTTTTTTTTCGTTATGGGCAGCGAGGATTTCCTTCAGCTCGAGCAGTGGGAACGCTGGGAGGAACTGCCGCTTTTGACCAGTTTTATCCTGGTCGGGCGCAACGGGAAAGAGGAAGCCCAACTGAAGCGTTTTCTCCTCGAACAGTGGCCGGATGTGAAGCAGGTGCGGGAAAATCCCGGCCAATGGATGCTGCAGTCAAAAACCGAGTTCTACTATCTTCACGTTCCCCGCTTTGATTTGAGCGGTTCACTCATCCGGCAGAAACTGGGCAAAGGGCTCAGCCTGCGTTTTCTGGTGCCGGATCGGGTCGAGCAGTTGTTGTGCGCTTACCAGGCAGGGGAGCTTTATGAGCTGTAGGGTTCACGGTTCACGGTTCACGGTTAAGAAAAAGAAAAGCCTTTGGGGCAATACATGTTCTTGTTGTTTATGACGGTGATTCCAGGATTCAGACTTCGTACACCTGTACCAATTACGAGAGTTAACTGCTTGAAATGATAGGTTTGACTTAAAAATTGGACATTTCACAGGTTTCAGGTGTCGGGTTTCGGGTGTGGGGAAAAAGATTCACAATATCAATACCTTAAAATATGACACCTGACACCTCATATGAAACCTTGATTTGCAAATAATTAACAATAAAGTGTCCAAAAATTCATACAAATTTCAGCTCACTGGAAAGAGCTCTGTAATTGGCTTGAGGCTAAATCCAGTTTGAGTCTCCGGAGCTCAGCTCCGGAGACTCAAACTGGATAAGAGGTCTTCGACCATCTCGATCTCGTGTATGAGTTTTCCCCGGTCCAGGGTCAGGATGCTTACCCTTTGCATGTGCAGGACTTCCACAGGTTGAGTTTTGAGATCCCGCTCCAGTTGTTCGGCCTTTTTCAGAGCCTGTTCCAGGAAAACTTTTTTGTCCTCGAGTGCCTGTTGAAAATCGGCATCAGGATTACATTCCTGAAGAAAAGCAAGGACAAAATCAAAAAAATCCCAAAATGATGTTGTCCGGCCGAAGGCCTGGAGAAATTTTTGAAAAAAGACGGCGCCGCCTGCTTTGAGTTCACAGGGAGCGGCCCGTAGCCTGGCCTGCACCGCGTAAGCGTCCTGCCTGGAACATGTCTTCTGAATACACTCTTTTGTCTGCCGGTCCACTTGCTTCTCGATCCCCAGCCTGGCGACATACTGAGCAGTTATTTCGGGCGTGAGCTTGATTTTCAGTTCTTGATCTCGATACCAGAAGACGACTTCGGGTATTTTTTCCATAATCCCGGCGCAAATCCGGGGACGGTCCTCAGCCTGATAGGCGTGTTTTTCAAGGATCGGCTCGAACTGCAAACGCTGGTCTTTTTCCGGAAAGAAAAGGATCTCCAGCAGGGCTTCGCTATCGGAGCTCCCGGTTTGCCCGAGTATTTGCCTTAGTCCCTCTATATCTGAAACGCCGAAGGTCGACTCCAGATAGTGGATGGTGTCCTGGGAGAGGCAAAATCCTTTTCTGAAGACCTCGATGATTTTTTCCTGAAGGATCTGGAGATGTCTGTTTTGTTCACGGCTGGTGCCCTGTGCTGGTTTCAATCGTAACTCCTACCTATAACCGGGCTCATCTTCTGCCCGGGGCTGTTGATTCTGTGCTCGGACAAACCCACCGGAATCTGGAGCTGATTATAGTGGATGACGGTTCCACTGACAAGACTAGGGAGATCCTGGCCGAGATGCGCGAGCAAAGGCTCAGGGTCTTGAGCCAGGAAAACCTGGGAGTTTCCAGCGCCAGAAATGCTGGCGTCGCCCGGGCCAGGGGGGAGATGATCGCTTTTCTGGATTCTGATGACCGCTGGCAACCGCAAAAGCTGGAGCTGCAACTGGCGTTCATGCGCCTTGGCGGCTGGGAAATAACCCAGACTGAAGAAATCTGGATCAGGAAGGGAAAACGAGTCAACCCCAAAAAAAAGCATGCCAAAATGGGGGGATGGCTCTTTGAGCCGTCGCTGGAACTCTGCCTGATCAGCCCTTCCGCGGTGATGTTCTCCAGGTCCTGCTGGGAATCGATCGGTCCGTTTGATGAGACCCTGCCTGCCTGTGAGGACTATGATCTCTGGCTCAGATGCGGTCTGCACTACCCGGTCGGCCTAGTGCCGCAGCCGCTGGTCATGAAATACGGGGGACATCCTGACCAGCTCTCCAGGAAGATCATCGGCCTCGATCTGTACCGGATCTACAGCCTCCGGAACCTATTGGGCAAAGAGGATCTTCCCCTTCATAAAAGACGATTGGCGGTTGAAAATCTCAGACAGAGAGTGGATCGTTATGTGCGGGGCTGCCTGAAGCGGGACAAACCGGAGGAGGCAGGAAGGGTCCGGGATCTCGCCGCGAGGTTCTTGTGAGGTCAGCCCTGCCTCTGGCAGGCCTGATATACTGATCCAATTTTGGTTTTTACAACAAAGGCTGGCGACCCCAAGGCTCCAGGCCCAAATTTCACAAAAAGCTAAGTTGGATCAGTATATATAAAGTATCCAAAAATTCTTACAAACTTTATCTCAGCGGAAAGAGCTCTGTACTTAGGTCGTCTCTCGTTCTTCTTTGTGCATGGCCTTGGTCTTGACCGCTTCCAGGACCTCGGAGAGGACGGGCTTCACGTTTTCCCGAATATCTCCGGCCACGATGATGTGCAGGAGGTCGTCTCCGGGTCGGAAAATACCCTCTCTCGCCTGAATGAGAACGGCAAAGATACCGGGCCGTCGCCCGTATTCCTGCTTAATGGCCGCGATGGTTTCCTGATCGGGCTTGACGCTGAGCTCTTTGATTTTTTTCTGACCGTCCCGGGAACAGCCTCTGACCACTCCGTTATGGATAAGGACCATACCCACCTGGTCGGTAAAGCCCGGGGTCTTTTTCAGTTCAGCTAACGTTTTGTTGAGATCCATGCTCTGGGCGGTGATTGTTATACTGGATGCTGGATACTGGATACTTGATGCCGGATACTGGATGCTCTCATATGAAAAAACAGTCACGAAAGGCAAACAAGGCTCCAAAGACCACAGTGGATTTTCTGCCTTCGATCAAACTGGCAGCTGTAGAATTGAGCTTTACTAGTGTAACAGCTTACCTGTGTATTGTATTAAATATTGGTTAGTTATATGTCAGGCCTGCCAGAGGCAGGGCTGACTAGGGAGATTAAAAAAAGGCGGCCTCAAGCCGCCCCTTTCCTGAAGCCATTTTCGATATCCTGATTTTGCCTCCGGAGCTTCAAACTCCGGAGGCAAAATCAGCATATTAGACACAACCGGTTGGTTTGGGGAGACCGGCCATTTTGCAGGCTCCCTTGCCGGGACCGGATGGAAAGAGCTCGTAGATTTTTTTCAGCTTGAACCCGGTCACCTTGGACAGGATCCTGACCATGGGAGCGATGCCGTTTTTCTTATAGTAATCCTGGAGAAAATCGATAACTTTTCTGTGCTCGTCGGTGAGTTCGCTGATCCCTTCGGAATCTTTCACATATTCAACCCACTCTTCACTCCAGTTGTCGAAACTTTGCAGAAACCCGTCTTCATCGACTTCAAATGTTTTGCCTTTAAATTCGACTGTTGCCATGAGTCAACCTCCTTGAATGCATTTTTAAAATAGGATTGCTCTGTTTAAAAAATCCGGGCGAAAAAGTTACTTACCGCTACTGTATCTTGTCTGAAATGTCAAACCCCGAAAGCAAAAATACGATCGAATCGAGAATCTGTTTACGGGTGCCGAGTAATTACGCGTTTTACCCGTTTGTGAAAAAATTGTCAAGGGTCAGCGCGGACGCTGGCCGCGCTGACATATAACCTTTCATTTTTTATTAGAATACGCAATCAGGCTGTTATGTTATTGATAAAGTGTTTTTTCCATGATTTCCTGCAGCCCTTGCCGGGCAAAATCCAGCCCGGGGTCCAACTCCAGGCTGGAGTTCAAAAACTCGACGGCCCGGACCTCCTGCCCCAGATTCTTGTAACAGAGCCCGAGGTTGGCCCGATCCAGGGCGGAACCCTTGTCGATGTCAATGGCCCGGTGAAAGTTTCGGGCAGCTTTTTCATAGTCACCCAATTTAAAATGGGCCACGCCCAGCAAATTATGGCCGGCGTGGGAGTCCGGGGCTAAACGGACCGCCCGTTCCAGATGGCTGACGGCCGTTGTCCATTCCTGGACCCGGGTCAGGGCGTATCCTTGATAAAAGGCCACCAGCGATCGGTCTTCAGCAGAGGGCTGGATCTGCTCCGCCCGGGAAAGGTGCTCCAGGGACTCCTGGATCTCCTCGCGGCGCAGACTGACGAGCCCTCGAAAAAAAGGAACAAAGTGGTTTTCCGGGTAGATCCGATCCAGGAGCCGGAATCCTCTCTGCGCTTCAGCCGGGGAGGCCTGCTCGGCCAGTATTCGGCCGGTGAAGAGTCCCAGGCTTCCGTGCTCTGTCCGCTCCCTGAAGCCAAAGCCTGGTACGAAATTATAATTGGCGGCCAGGCCCAGGTCGGGGTGGGCGGTATCGATCGAGTACAAAGAAAAGCCTCTTTGCTCGAGTTCCCGGGCCAGGGTCTTCAATTCCTTTAGCAGGTCCGGATTTCCGATATCCGGGAGACTGTTCAGGGGAACCAGGGGGCCCTCTTGCAACCAGGCGAATTCTTGGGGACTGGTGTATTTGCTCAGCCCCGAGGGCTCGTATCGACTCCGGGTCTCGAAGTCTCCGGCCAGTTGGGCGATTTCCGTCAGGGCTCTGATAGCGGCCTTGTCCGGTTCACTGGCCGTACCAGCGGTGAAGACGATTTCGCTTTGATCCGGGAAAGTCTCCGGATCAAAGGCCAGGGCGCCAACGGTGGGGACTCCGAGATCAAGGCTGAAATCCTTTAACAGGACCTTGATTCCGTTTCTGGCAAACCTTTGCAGGAGATCCTGCAGGACAGGATCTTGAACCGAACCGGGATCGATGCTTGGCAATACCGGTTGCGACCTTTCGATTTCTGCACAGACGTGGCGTTCGACAAGTTCGCACCCACCCTGGAGTATCGATTCCACAGAGGTGTTTCCGGCGGAGGAGCCGTTGAATTCGTTTAAGATCTTGAACCAGTTCAAAGGGACCAGGACTTCCTGCTCGCGGTCGATCCGCAGGGCGGGGCAGAAGTGCCAGCCCGTCAGGTCCAGGATCTGAAGCGCCTGGTCCGGGGACAGGGATTCTTGTGTTGAATGCAGGATTTCAGAGACCGGGATCAGCCTGGACCCATATTTTTGTTTCGCCTTTGACCAGGTCAAATATTGTGAACTGTTAATCCGCTGGAAGTAAGAAAACAGGCTGTAACGCTCCACCAATTCCATCAAGGCCGAAGCCTCGGCTTGTTCCGGTGAAGCCCCTTTTCCCATTTGCTTCCGGGTGGGCATCACCTCACGGGCCTCGGGGCCGCAGACCGAAATATAGACCGGGATGCCCAGCCGGCCGGTGTCGATCCGCCTGGTCTGCCGGAGGATAGCGGTGCCGGAACCGGACAAAATTTCCTTGACCCGTCTTACCGTCTCTGCGGGAGGCAGGGCCTTGTCCAGGTCCCGCGTGTGTTGTTTCAGACAGGTTTCTAATAACATAACATAAACCCATTGGGCTGCGGGTCAAGCCGGCTTTGAAGCAGGCGGCTGGTTCTTTCTGGGACGCATCCGGTAGATCTGGCTCAAATGCTTGTCTTTCTCAGCGGAGTCCCCGGCCGACTGTTCCTTGTACCCGATGACCCGTTCCCGGATATCAAATTCCTTCCGGGCAATCTTGAAGAAGGATTTGGCCTTGAAGTGATAGTTTTTGGCCAGAATGATCTCGCTGCCTTTCGTGGAAGCGAGGTGGCGGTCGAGGAATTTGCTCAGGGGCCGGTAGGTGTCTTCCCGATAGAGGATCTCCGAGCCCAGAATGATATCGAACCGTG
>JAIPER010000036.1 GCA_021737115.1 Desulfohalobiaceae bacterium | reverse complement strand
CATGGTAGCCGTTGTGATACCATTCCTCTGGATGTTTGACGACCCCAGCCCGCACCATGTTCAAATCAATATAAACCATGCAACGAATCAAGTGTTCATCGGTATCCACTGCCGTTGCATGGTAACGGTCTTCCCAAAATGCTCCATTCCGGTTCTTGCGACGGTTGAAAGCCTGGGCTGTTCGTCCGGCCACAAGTTGCAAAGAACGAGGTATAACCTCATAGTCCTCATTTCCATACACGAGCAAATGGATGTGGTTGGAAGTGACCGAATAGTTGAGTATCTCGATCCCGTATCTTTTCCGAGCCTCAAATAGCCAATTTACCCAATTGGTCCGATCCTTCGAAAATTTGAGAAGAAATGCTCTCTTATGGCACCTATGGGTGATATGCCATACATGATCGGACAGGAAATATCTATTGGCTCTGGGCATCGTAGCTTTACGAATTTTTCTTAGAGTGATGATTTCGACCCTAAAATGGTGATCCTAAGACATCCACAGGACTTGATTTTGAAAATTTATATATAAATTTAGACATGATACAGAGGTCCGACCCTGAAAAAGCTGAAAAAGGAAAAAGGTAAATGGTCTTTCCGGAAGAGGCCGACAGGGTGTTGCGCAGCAAACAGTCCAGGCCGCACTGATGGCAGGAAGCTTTCCCGGTCCGGCTGACCTGTACAGGCAAAGGGCAAAACCATGGGATCGTGACGGTTGAGGTAGACGGCCTCCTTGTTGAGCTCGAGCAGTCTCTCCGGGTTCGCAACTTGAGGCTTGCCTGAGCCGATAACGGCAACCGCATTGAGTTTCTTGGCCCCCAGGACAGAGCCGAAGCCCCCAGCAGCGCTTCCCTCGTTGTCGGTCATCAGGTTGGCGCTACTGCACAGGTTCTCACCGGCCGGTTCGGTGTTGACGTATCGAACCGTTTTCACGTGTCCAGCCCGCAGATGTTCGGCAACGGAATAAACCCCCTGCCCCTTTTGTTTGCTGCCAAGAAATCGATATCAAAGGATGTTATGTGGATGGGCAGAAGGCCTGCGTTTTCCCTTATTGAAACACTTTCCGCATCACTTTCTTGTCCAGCTTACCGACACTGGTCTTGGGGATTTCATCTACCAATTCATACCGCTCCGGTACACCGTATCTGGGCAGCTTGCCCTCCTCGGCAGCCACCTGCATATGCTTTTTCAGGTCCTCCGGATTTACTCTTCCCCTAAAATCGGGCTTCAGGACAATAAGCATCAAGGGCCGCTCTCCCCATTTCTCATCCGGGACGCCGATGGCAGCCGACTCGAGCACGGCCTCATGCCGGCTCATGAGGTTCTCCAGGTCCAGGGAGGACACCCATTCTCCGCCGCTTTTAACCACGTCCTTGATCCGGTCGGTGATCTTGAGGTTCCCATAGGCATCAATGTGGCCCACGTCGCCGCTGTGCAGCCACCCCCCTTGCCAGAGCTCCGCTGATTTCCCGGGGGATTTGAAATAGCTTTTTGTAAGCCATGGGGAGCGCATGACAACCTCGCCCGCGGTAACGCCGTCGTGGGGCAGGGCATTGCCCTGAGCGTCCATGATTTCAATCTCCGCCAATGGTATCGGCACTCCGGATTTGCAGATGACGCTCAGAAGGCGATCTTCCTCCCAGACCATCATGTGTTTTCTGGGTTTGGCCATGCTCATGACCGGACATGTTTCCGACATGCCGTAAGAGCCGTAAACAGTGATGCCTCTCTCCCGGGCCTCCATTGCCAGCCCCCTCGAGAGCGCAGAGCCGCCGATGATGACCTTCCAGCGGGACAGGTCTTTCGATTTGGCCTCCGGGCTGTTGAGGAGTATCTGCAGGATCGTGGGGACACAATGGGAGAAGGTAACCTTTTCGGTGTTAATGAGCTTCAGAAGCATAGCGGGCTCGTATTTTCCGGGATAAACCTGCTTGGCCCCCAGCAGGGTGGCGACGTAGGGTACTCCCCAGGCATGGGCATGGAACATGGGCGTGAGGGGCATGTAGACGTCGTCGGCACGAAAGTCCCCCATTCCATCGTAGCAGCCTGCGGCAACGGCCACGGAAAGGGTGTGGAGTACCAACTGGCGGTGGGTGAAGTGGACCCCTTTTGGAAGGCCGGTTGTACCTGTCGTATAAAATGTCGTGGCCTTGGCATTTTCATCCAGATCGGGGAAATCATACCGCTCCCGGGCACCGACAAGCATGGCTTCGTAGAATGCGTCGCAGGATGCACCCGTTTCAAGGGCTGAGCCGTCTTCGGTGATGATCACCACGATTTCGATTCGGGTCAGTTGTTCACGGATCCCGGTCAGAATGGGCAAAAAATCGGAATGAACCAGAATGGCTTTGGCCCCGGAATGATTGAGGGTGTAGAGAATCTGTTCCGCCGACAACCGCCAGTTGACCATTTGCATTACGGCCCCCATCATGGGGACGGCAAAAAAGCACTCCAAAAAACGGTTGCTGTCGTAGTCGAACACCGCCACGGTGTCCCCCTGTCCGACGCCCAGCTTTTCCAGGCCGCTGGCCAACCTCTGGATCCGATCATACAGATCCCGGTAGGTATAGTGCAGTTTGTCCCGGTAGACGATTTCCTGATCCGGCGCATAAATCAACGGCGTGTTCAAGATCTTTTTGATGACGAGCGGGTATTCATATGGATCGCCTGGGGGAAAAGTTGTCTGACTCATGCAATTCTCCTGCTGTTTGGTTTCGCTGCAACGGCCCGGCATAACATGGAAACGGCATCATCGATTTCCTTCAGCTTGTCGTCTTGGCCCCCTTTTTCGGTAAAGAGCCACCGAATCGACATATGACAGAATATGCCCAGGAAAAGGTTCCTGAATACGCGGTTGTTGACCTCAGGTCGGATGCTGCCGTCCTTTTTGCCGGCCTCCAAAATATCGTATACACCCTCAAGGTAATGTTTGAAGGGCGGATAGGCATCGGAGGAATAAAACCGGGGATTGTAAATGGCATCGAACAAAAATATCTTCAGGAAAACCGGCTGCGTCAGGAAGATTGTGAAATGGTAACGTACAAACCGCTTCAATTTGCGTAGTGGCATGCGGACCTCAAACAGTTCGTCCATCGAATCCAAATTACTTCGAAACTGCCGCTTGAGGATGGAAAACAGCAACTCTTCCTTGTTCTTGAAATATTCATAGATGGTTCCTTCCGACACTTCCGCGGATTTGGAAATTTCCTGAATGGTGGCGTTTTGAAATCCCTTACCGCCAAACACGGTTCGGGCGGCGTCCAGAATCCGGACCGCCCTGCCTTCCTTTGAAGAAGCCTCCGGGATGTCCGCCCGAATCATGGGCTGCACCAGATCCAGAATAGCCTCCAGATCCGTGTTTGCCCGGGGTGTCTCCCCGGCGGCCATGCTCTGGATATTCTCCATATCCACCAACCCAAAAACGGCATCGCGGACCACCGGCAAGGAAAGGTCTTTGCGGAAGGAACCGTCGGCGATTCCATTTTTCAGGATTTTTAGTCCGATGGCCGACCAGCGTTTGATCAGATTGTACGCGCTATGCGCCATGAAACTTTTATTTGAGCGGCATTCGAATAGAAGCAGGTTGGCATAATCGCGATGGGTGTCATGATAATAGAGCTGAAACCAGATGAGCTTGCTGATTTGGTTGGCGGGGTCCATGATGCCCTGGAGCTGCTCTTCCAGTTTTTCGAGGGCCTCCCTGAGACGCTCCCGGGTTACGGAGTAAAGCAGATCCTCCTTGTTTTTGAAATAGTAGTAGACCATGGCGTCGGTAACATCCGCGGCGGCACTTATCTCGCTGATGGTCGCATTCCGACCTTTGGCCGACATGATACTTTCGGCCGCATCCAATATTTTCTGTCTCTTGTTTTCCACCGTCAAGCCTTCCACCATTAATCAGATTACCGGACATCACAAACGCCACTGCAAAAGGAGCTGTTTCCATCTTCCAGAATACCGGGATGGAATTGAAAAGCATTCTAGACCCTTCTCTTGGATTTGTCAAAATTGAACTATATTCAGGATAAATTGTCAATTAATTCTTTGTTATCAGATGTTTTTATCGCCATATATATTCATTTCATACCATAAAATCAAAATAGTATAAAAAAATAAAATTTTTGCTTGACAGCTCCCAAGAAACTAAATATCGTTCATTTCGGTTGAATGTTATAGGAATTTATCCTGGCATGATTCCTGAAAACGACCGTTGGCGGCAGTGGCACAACAGAACAAGGCAATATCGTGAGGGCAGGCTGTGGTGGATTTGGTTCATTCACGTTTTGAAGTTCGCGAGGGAATAGGCTGGTTCAGTTTTGACCGCCCGAAAGAGCTCAATGCCTTAAATCCAAAGGTGTTCGAGGATATTGCAACTGCTGTCGAACACTGTGAAGCCGACCCGGACGTCCGGGCTCTGGTCTTAACCGGCAACAGGCGAGCATTTGCGGCCGGCGCCGACATCAAGCATATGGCATCCGGCGACATCCACTTGGCCGCTGAGCTGACCCGCAAATCGAATTCCGCTCAACAGGTGCTGTCCGAGCTCTCCAAACCCAGCATTGCGGCCATTGCCGGCTATGCATTGGGCTGCGGATGTGAGCTTGCCCTGTGCTGCGATTTCCGGATAGCGGCAGAGAACGCCGTGTTCGGGTTGCCCGAGATCAAGCTGGGCATCATTCCCGGTGGCGGCGGCACACAAAGGCTTCCCCGTCTGATCGGTCTCGGAGCCGCTGTCAACATGATTCTCTCCGGGGATACGATCAATGCACAGCAAGCTTTGCAGACAGGCCTTGTACACGACGTCGTTCCAATGGATCGCCTGGAAGAAGAGGCCGAAAAACTTGCGGTCAGGTTGAGCCGTCGACCTGTGACGGCTTTAAACGCCGCAAAAACAGCTACATACGCAGGCACGAACATGTCCCTTCCTGACGGACTCAAACTGGAGTGGTCCCTTTTATGTATGCTTTTCGGAACCGAAGACCAGAGCGAAGGCATGACGGCATTCATCGAAAAACGACAGCCAAATTTCACCGGCCGCTAATCTTTGTGGCAGCAACCAGGCAATGTCACAGGGCCAAAACCATGGAGGTCGCCCCATGATCGGAAAGACTGTAAATGAATTGAAGGTGGGTGACCAAGCCTCCTTCAGCAAAACCATTACTGAAAGCGATGTGTGTCTGTTTGCGGGCATCAGCGGCGATTTCAATCCGGTCCATGTCAACCAGGCCTATGCCGAAAAGACGGTTTTCAAGTCACGCATCGCCCACGGCATCCTGGTCGCAGGCCTGCTCTCCGCGGTCATGGCCACCCAGATGCCGGGACCCGGAGCCGTATACCTCGGCCAGGAACTGAATTTCAAGGCGCCGGTCTACATCGGCGACACGGTAACCGCCCAGGCGGAGATCCTCTCCATTGACGTCGGTGCGAACCGGGTGGCTGTGAAAACAACCTGTGTAAACCAGAATGGAGACTTGGTTGTCGACGGCATCGCCACTGTCTCTCCTCCAAAACGAAACCGGGAACAGGAAAAAATGACCGTATGACAAGAGGGTTTCCGCACATTCTGCGACCCGGCCCGTAAGATGATGTCCACCAAATAGGAGATTCTTGATGAGAGAAGTCGTCATCGCAGGTTATTTGAGAACGGCCCAATCACGATCCCGGCCCGATGATCCGTCCAAGGATTGCTTTCACCGACTGAGGGCAGACGAACTGCTGGCCAGACTCCTTCCAGAGGTCATCGAGCGCACCGGACTGGATCCCGGTCAAATCGATGATTTTTTGGTGGGTTCCGCCCTGGGGGTATCCGAACAGTGGACTTTCGGCGGCCGCAACCCGCTCTTTCTGGCCGACCTGCCAAACACAATCGCCGCCAAATTCATCGATCAGCAGTGCGGCTCATCCATGGCCTGTGTCCATGTGGCGTTTATGGAAATCGCGACCGGGGTTTCGGATGTGGTCCTGGCCGGCGGCATGGAACATATGACCCGGGTCCCCATGAACATGCTGGCCGGGGGAAGCGACATTATCGCTCAAAATCCCAGGCTCTTCGAAGATGAGCGTTACCGCCATTGGGACATGCCAACTGCCGTTAATATGGGGCTGACCGCGGAGAAGATCTTTTCCCGGACCGATTTCACCCGCGAAGATCTGGACCGCTGGGGCGCCCGGTCCCATGAGTTGGCCATGCGGGCCAGCGAAAACGGTTTTTTCTCGAAAGAAATCCTGCCCATCGAAGTAGAAAAAGATGACGGCGGCACGACGATCATCGATCGCGACCAATCCGTGCGATCCAGTGCAACTGCAAAAGGCATGGCCGGGCTCAAACCGGTGTTTCGGGAAAACGGGGTCATCACGGCGGGCAATTCCTCTCCGCTGAATGCCGGCGCATCCTCCATGGTGCTCATGGCCAAAGAAAAGGCCCGGGCGGAGGGTATCACCCCTTTGGCAACCATACGTTCCATCGGGTTTGCCGGAGTCGATCCCACCATCATGGGGCACGGCCCCGTACCCGCCAGCCGGAAGGCGCTTTCCATGGCAGGACTGACCGCCGGGGAAATCGATTTCTGGGAGATCAACGAGGCGTTTTGTATCGTCGCCCTCAACTGCATCAAGGAGTTGAACATCCAGCCGGAGAAGGTCAACGTCATGGGCGGCGCCACGGCCATCGGTCATCCCCTGGGGGCGACCGGCATCCGACTGGTCGGAACACTGGCCAGAATTCTGGAGACCAGACAGTGCCGCTACGGATGTGCCAATGCCTGCTGCGGAGGCGGACAGGGTGTGGCCACGATTATCGAGCGTGAAACCTACGATTGCTGACCCCGATCAAACACAACCGCCCCCCCGCGGGGTAAGACTGAGAGAAAACATATGCAGGCAGATCAAACCGTAGGCGTTGTCGGCGCCGGAATGATGGGGGCTGAAATTGCCCTCTGCTTTGCCATGGCGGGGCATCGGGTGCTTCTGAAGGAAACCTGTCTTGAACTGGCCGAGAAGGGAAAAGGACGGCTGGACAACGTATTGGAACGATTGACGAAGAAAAACCGCGTGGATGCCGGCGATAAGCTGCAAATTCTGGATCGCATCATCCCCGTGGACAAGTATGACCCTTTCTCCGATGCCGCTTTAGTCGTGGAGGCGGTTTTTGAAGACGAGCAGGTCAAAAAACGGATATTCCATGAGCTCGATACGGTCTGCCCTCCCCTCTGCATCTTCGCCACCAATACTTCAAGCATCCCCATTACCGTGCTGGCCAGCGCAGTCGGCCAGGCCCGTATCGGCCGCTTTATCGGTACACACTTTTTTTCCCCGGTGTCGTTGATGGAGCTGGTTGAAGTGATCCCCGGGCTGGATACCGATGAGGAGACCATTGAGGAGGTCATGGCGGTTTGCCGGCAGATCGGAAAAACCCCTATCCGGGTCAAGGATGTAACGGGCTTTGCCGTCAACCGCCTTTTGCATGCCATGTGGATAGAGGCCAATCGTTTGCTTGAGGAAGGGGTGGCCTCGGTTGAAGACATCGACATTGCCTGCCGTCTCGGCCTGGGACACCCCATCGGAGCGTACGCATTGATGGATCTGACCGGAAACGATCTGAACCTTCAAGTGCAGCAGATCCTATACGACGCGTATGGGGAGCGGTTCCGCCCGAGGCCCGTTCTGAAGCAAATGGTCAACGCCCGTCATCTCGGCCGGAAAACCGGACGCGGGTGGTTTCGCTATAAACCTTTTTAATACGTTATGCTTTTGTAGGTGTTTACGATTTAGCGGACGAGGTGCGGCAGAGTGGTTAACTTTCAATAAAGTGAACAATAACAGGAGGTAATAGAGATGAAAAGGACATTATGTCGTGGTGTGGTGTTGCTATGTGTTTCTTCCTTGATGCTTCTTTCTGCAGGCATTGTACAGGCGAGAAGTTCGCGGACCATCGAGCTCAATTTCTCCAATTTCTACAGTTCCACCCATCTTGTTACCAAGGTGTTTGAAAAGTGGGCCGCGGAGGTTGAAAAGCGTACGGATGGTCAAGTCAAAATAACTTTCTTCAACGGTTCGAGCCTGGCGAAAATGCCTGCAGTATACGACATGGTCAGGACTGGCTCCGTTGAGATTGGCTCCTTTATCCCCACCTATCAGACGGCGATCTTCCCGGTTAGTTCCGCTGTAAACATCCCGTTCATGTTCAAAGGACCGCGGCAGGGTGGTGCAGCGATGTGGACCTTCTATCAGAGTTCTCCAGAAATGAAGGCTGAGTATGCCAAAGTGAAACCGATAATGATGTTCACGGGCGATATCAAAAATATCCATACTGCAAATAAGTCGGTGAAAACTCTTAAGGACTTGAAAGGAGTGAGGATTGGGTGTGGTGCTGGCCTGGATGTAAAGGTGATCAATACACTGGGAGCGACCCCCGTACAGAATAAAAGCCTTTCGGAGACCTATCTCGCATTGGAAAAAGGCACGGTTGATGGAATCTACTACCCCTGGGCAATTCTCAAGTCTCTCAAAATGACAGATCTCCTTTCTTATCATACCATCGCCAATATGGCCGTCGTGCCCGTTTCCGTTATCATGAATCTTAACAAGTGGAAATCCCTTCCTCCCGACGTCCAGAAGGTTTTTGAAGATCTGTCACATTCCGTTTCCGCGCTTTGTGGTGTGACCCTGGAAGATTACAGCAAAACCATAGCTGACGAGGAAAGAGCCCGGGACGAAGAGATATACGTCCTGCCAGTCGCCGAGCGGGCTAAATGGATAAAGGCAGTCAAGCCGATTGAAAATGGTTGGCGGGACATGGTCAAGAAAAAGGGATTGAATCCGGACAATATCATAGGCGAGCTTAAGAAAGCAACCGCAAAGTATGAAAAGGCTAAATATCCTGCAGATTCCTGGTGGAAAAAATAAGGAGATTTCTTAATGCCGAACCCCGTTGCGCACATGCTCGAAAAGAATGTCGCCTCATTGGCCGCCATTATTAACCGCATTGGGGCAGTACTGATACTGCTATTTATCAGCGTCATAGCGGCAGATGTCTGTTTGCGCTACCTTTTGAACCACCCAATACCTGGTACCGTTGAGATCACAGAATTTGTCTTGCCTCTGGTGGTTTTTTTCACGGCGGCCTATGCGGCCGTTGAACACCGCCACGTGGGGATCGATCTCTTTTATGAACATTTCGGAGCACGCGCCCAGGGGATCGTCGACGTTTTCACCTCAATCTTGAGCGTTTATGTGATGAGCGTCGTCACATGGCCTCTCTTTGCCTACGGGATAGAGCAGTATGCCTCCGGAGAACGGGGAGATGTTCTCGGGCTGCCTCACTGGCCTGCCATACTGATGAGCGTGGCCGGGTGCGTAGTTTTGGTCCTGGTGCTCATATTCCAGGCCATCCGGGCCGTATGCGAGGCGCAGAAATCCGGCCATGCCTGCTTCTTCTGGACTGGGTTAGCAGGCGTGGCCGGATTGGCGCTCATTCTGCTGCCCTGGCTCCTGGATCTATTCGGAGTCTATCTTTCCAATCTCACCACTGGACTTCTTTTCGTCGGCCTAATGTTGCTGCTCATGTTCCTAAGGATGCCGATTGCATTCTGCATGGCCATTACCGGGCTGCAAGGCCTTTGGTATCTAAAGGGGCTTGCACCCACTCTCCCGCTTTTAAGCATCGGTCCCTGGATGGCTGCCAGCGAATGGAATTATGCCGTCATCCCAGCATTTATCCTGATGGGGATGTTCGCCTTTTATTCGGGGGTCAGCAAGGACCTGTTCGATTCGGGATACAAATGGCTCGGTCACCAGCCTGGTGGATTGGCGCTGACAACGATCACCGCCTGTAGCGGGTTCGCCGCCATTTGTGGTTGTAGCACCACCACGGCCGCAACCATGTCTACCATTGCCCTACCGGAGATGCGGAGATTCAATTATAAGGACTCCTTGAGTGCCAGCACCATAGCGGCTGGAGGTACTCTGGGCATCCTTATACCTCCAAGCATCGGCTTCATGATTTACGGTGTAATGACAGAGCAATCCATCGGCAAGCTCTTTATGGCTGGCTTCATCCCCGGACTGCTTCTCATGTCTCTTTTCCTTGCCTCTGTGTATATCCGCTGCAGGATAAATCCGAACCTGGGACCATGCGGTCCCGCATTCAGTCTGAAGCAGAAGATCCTTGGTCTGCGTGACATCTGGCAGATGTTGCTCCTTTTCATCTTGGTGATTGGCGGCTTGTACTTGGGGGTGTTTGGCCCCAATGAAGCGGGAGCCATTGGGGCGATTGGCGCTCTTGTCATCGGACTGATGTTGCGTCGACTGTCCTGGGCAAATATCAAAAAGTCATTGCTGGCCACGGGCGAACTGACGGCGATGATTTTCATGATTCTGATATGTGTAAAAATTCTGTCTTACTTTATCGCATTGACCAAGATACCTTTTCTGCTCCCCAACTTCATAGTATCGTACAACCTGTCCCCCTATTGGGTTCTGGTTCTCATTCTCCTGCTTTATTTGTTGCTTGGGTGTTTGATGAACATCATCCCCATGATGATCCTTACCTTGCCGATTATTTATCCAACTGTTATCCAGGCGGGTTTTGATCCCATCTGGTTCGGCGTCATGATGGTGATAATGATGGAAATGGGGCAGATAACCCCGCCAGTTGGAATTAACGTTTTCGTCATCTCCGGTTGTGCTCCTGACATCCCAATGGGGAGGATTTTCAAGGGAATCATACCTTTTATAGTGATGCAGGTTTTACTATTGATCCTTTTGACCGTGTTCCCGGGGATCGTGACCTTTTTACCGAATCTGATTAAGTGAAAAATATATAAGGGTTGATGCTTTTGGCTGGCAGCACAGTCATTCAACCTGAAAGACGACTGTCTGTTGAAACGGCGATAATTCTCATTTACTAAACTCATAAGGCAAATGGAAAAGGGAGTACTGACAAGATGAAAAACAGTGGAATCGTTCTTTCTCTAAGAGGCCACTGAAGGCGGCGAACTAATTTTAGTTGCAATATCAATAGACTATGGTATAGAAATGAATCAAACTCTAAACTCTAGTTGGGAAAGGATAGTCATGGAAAAAAAAGCCTTAACTGAAAAAGTAATCGTTTTAGGGGTGGACGGATTTGACCCCAAATTCGCCAAAAAAATGATGGACAAGGGAGACATGCCTGCCCTCAAAGAGTTCACGGCCAGAGGTTCGGCCAGAGAAGACCTGGTCTTGCTGGGCGGCGTCCCGACCGTCACTCCACCTATGTGGACCACCCTGGCAACCGGCGCGTATCCCGGAACCCATGGTATTACCTGCTTTTTTGCTTCAGACCCGGTAAATCTGGATGTCCTGCATTACAACCTGGATTCTAGGAAATCCAAAGCCGAACCGTTGTGGAACGTCTTTACCGAAGACGCCAATAAAAAAACCCTGGTCTGGCACTGGCCCGGGTCGTCTTGGCCGCCTACCTCAGACAGCCCCAATCTCCATGTGGTGGACGGCACCCAGCCTTCGGGCATCAATAACGGCATCCCCTTTCTGGATATCCTGAAGGTGGTAACTGGCTCGGATAAGCTTTCCAACAGTGAATACCTGCCCAATACTTCCCATGTGGCGCCAGGACAAGGCTGTATTATCGATAACGCCGAGGAGTTGATGGAGGACGGCGGCAGCGATGCGGAGACTTCAGTTTTCCGCAAGGCGATCGCGGCCGGAGACAAGGCGGCGGGCTTCTCCTTCAGCATTATGGAGGATAGTGAGTGCGAAATTGAAGCCCTGGGCAGTATGATCTGCGATACCTGCAAGGCGGCTATCAAAACGGCCAGCGGTTGGGCCCAGGAACCACCCCAGGGCGCCAAAGAGTTCATTTTCATCGTCTCCAATGGCTTGGAGCGGCGCCCGGGCCTGATTCAGAAAAATGAAAAAGGTATTTACGATACTGTGCAGTTCTATAAATCAAAGAAGGAAACCATCCCCTATCTTACTTTGAAAAAAGGCGAAATCAGGTTTGATGTCAATGACACAGTAAAGGATAACGACGGCAATAATATTCCCTGCAACCGGAATTACCAGTTGCTGGATCTGGCCGAAGACGGGTCCAAGTTCAACATCATCATCAACAATGCTTCGCAGGTCGGCCGTGACGATTTTTTCCATCCCAAGAGTCTATATAAAGAGGTGGTGGAAAAAATCGGTAATATTCCGGTGAACTTCCGGGTCAACGGCTTCAATGCTAACTTGGTGCGCGAGACCATGATTCCCTCATGGGAGCATTATTGCGACTGGCAGGCGGAATGCCTGGTCCATTTCATGGAAAACAATCAATACGACATCATTTTTTCCCACCTGCACAACCTTGATGGCGTGGGACATTATTACTGGCATTACGCATGCAATCAGGAGCACTGGAAGGAAAACGACGAAATTGAATATCAGGGTTTCCAGGAAGAGGTTTACCGGCAGACAGACAGGTATCTGAAACGCTTCCTCCCCTTCATAGACAAGGGCTGGACCATTATAATCACCTCGGACCATGGCCTTATTACCCAAGAATATCATGGTGTTATTCTTGGTGAGATCCACGGTGTCAATGTGCCTGTCCTGGCCGAATTGGGGTATACGGTCATGGTTAAGGATGAAAACGGTAACGACACCAAAGAGATCGATTGGAGCAAAACCAGGGCGGTAGCCGTGCGTGGGGATCATATCTATGTTAATCTGAAGGGACGCAATCCACACGGTATTGTCGATCCCAAAGACCAGTATGAGTTGGAGATGCAAATTATCTCTGACTTGTACAATTACCGCGATCCTGTTACCGGCCGTCGGGTAATCTCCATAGCTATGCGCAATAAAGACGCTGTGGTCCTGGGGATGAACGGGCCGGAATGCGGCGACATAATCTATTTCACCGAAGAGGGTTTCAATAAAATCCACGCCGATTCCCTCTCCACGCAATGTGGATACGCTGATACTTCGGTGTCGCCACTTTTTGTGGCCGCCGGTCCCGGTATCAAAAAGAATTGCGTGACGGAGCGGGTTATCAGGCAGGTTGATGTTGCTCCCACCATCGCATCCATAACCGGGGTCAGAATGCCTGCCCAGTGCGAGGGCGCGCCGATATACCAGATCATTGATGAATAAAGAATAACAGAGGAATTGTCTGCCTTGGTCCAGCAGACAATTCCTCTGTTATCGGACCGATATGGCTAGTGACTTGGTTTGGGAAAGAACCGAATGGCAAAAGAACTGAAGGGCAAACGGCCGGAGCTAAGATTTACCTTCATAGAAGCCCTGTGGCCCAAAAATTAAAGGTATCTTGTTGCAGATGCTAAACATCAGGAAAAAAGAAAATGTCGCTACACCAACTTACTGAAAATTCTTTTGTAAAAGTCATCTATGATAACGCCGAACCGTGTTTGGTTATCTTCTCCCGCAAAAGCTGTCATGTCTGTCAACATGTTGTGCCTATTTTGGAAGAACTGCAATCTGATTATCAGGGAAAATTTGGGTTCTATTATGTGGATGTGGAGGAGGATCCAACGTTGCAGCAGAGGTTTTCCCTGAAAGGTATTCCGCAAATCCTCTATTTCAATGACGGCGATTTTCGCGGAAAACAAGTGGGCAAGGTGGATGATGATCAGATCAAGGAAAAAATCGATAGCGTCCTGGAAGCATAATCAGAACAGGTGGAATCACGATGGAGCCTACCAATAATTTATATGACTTGATCATCATCGGCGGCGGACCCGCTGGCCTAACCGCGGCCGTATATGGCGGCAGGGCAAAACTCAAGACCCTGCTTATCAACAAAGGACCTCTTGGGGGGATGGTCGACACTACCCGAGAACTGGTCAATTATCCCGGATATAGCAGGGTGGGCGGTCCTGAGCTCATGCGCGATTTCAAAAACCACGCTGAAATCTTTGGGGTCGAGTTCCTAAAAGATCAAGTGATAAGTACGGATTTAAGCCCTGAAACCAAAAAGCTCGTCACCAAAAAAAAAGGAGAGTTTCTGGCCAGGGCCGTGATTATCGCTGTAGGCACTGAACCAAGGCTGCTGAACATACCGGGTGAGAAAGAGTTCCAGGGCAGCGGAGTTTCCTATTGCGCTACCTGCGACGCCGAGTTCTACGAGGGCGAGGACGTGGTGATAGTGGGCAGTGGCGATCAAGCCATCGAAGAGGGAATGCTTATAGCAAAATTCGCGCGTCAGGTCACGGTGATCGTACTGCATGACGAAGGCGTACTGGACTGCAATAAAGTGAGCAAAGAACGCGCGCTCAGACATGAAAAAATTAAGTTTGTCTGGAACTCCACCATCGAGGAGATTATCGGCCAGCAAAGTGTAACCGCGGTAAGGATTAAAAACCTTAAAAACGGCACATCCAATCTTATTGATTGCCAGGGCGTATTTTTATTCGTGGGGATGGTTCCCTGCACCGCCTGGCTGGCCGCAAACGGACTCAAGATGGATAAACGGGGGTACATTGCCGCCAGTGAATTGATGGAAACCAATGTCGAAGGCGTGTACGTCGCGGGTGATAGCCGGGTTAAATACTTGCGGCAGGTGGTTACGGCGGCAAGTGACGGGGCCACGGCCGCAGTCGCTGCCGAACGCTATATCGACGAGTTGCAGACCTTTAACACCCGGATTCTGCAGAGTGAAAAAACGGTTTTGCTTCTCTTTATTGATGCCATGAATAATGAGAGCATGGCCTTTGGCACCAAACTGGAAGATGTAAACCGGGCTCTTTTGGAAAAATTTCAAATCTTGCAGGTAGACTTGGCCACCCAAAAAAACCTTGCCCAGAAATACAACATTGGCCGGGTGCCGGCCGTAGTGGTTCTCGATCATGGACAGAAGCTCAAAAGTCTTGACTGCTCGGCCGATAGGGCGGGCCTGATATCGCAGCTCAGCAACCTGTGACAAGACTGCTGGCAGGCTTGTCACAGTGCAGTCTCGCCGCTGTGGCCAGCTGCCCTGAAAATAAGTGGAGTTGTTGCTTGCTGGGCTCGGCCCGCAGAAAGTTGTTTATTATTAGATACTTATATCCAAGAAAGCAGAAACTGCGTCCGCTTGGGGCAGTTCTGGTCCAGGGTCAGGTCCTCGGTCGTCTCCGGCTGGTGGCCTCCAAAAACATCCGCAGCCTGGCCAGGTCGATCACATGCTCGCGGCTGTAGTGGTCGTTTCCCCCTCTGAACATAGCCCGCCTCGTTGTCAAGGGATTCGACGATCAACGTTTCCA
>JAIPER010000035.1 GCA_021737115.1 Desulfohalobiaceae bacterium | reverse complement strand
GGGTATCTACTTCTCCAAAGCGATTCAGCAGCCAACCATGACCATCGGCACACCTGTCAAAGATGCTCAAGGAAAATTGCTGGCAGTTCTTGCCGGTCGACTCGATTTGGATGAACTCAGCCAAATCATGAAGCGAGGACGTGAGCTTCGCTCGTCAGAGGATACCTATCTGGTCAACACCGCCCATTTTTTTGTGACCGAACCGCGCTTCGGGCAGAATTATGCCCTGCAGAAGACAGTCCACACCAAAGGCGTAGAAACCTGCCTGTCCGGGAAAACCGGTGTTGGGTTTTATACGGACTACCGAGGTGTGCCGGTCATGGGAGCCTACCATTGGCTCAAGAATAAACAGATGGGTATCATCAGCGAAATCGATCAGGCTGAAGCCTTTGCTCCCATCCACAAGCTGGCCTGGACAATCACCTGGATCACCCTGGCGATTATTGCTGCTGTTTTCGTAATCAGCACATACCTGGCTCGGTCCATCTCCAATCCGGTCCGCCTCTTGGTGGCCGGCACCCGGGAAGTCGGCCGGGGCAACCTGGAGCATCGTGTGGCTATCTCAACCCAAGACGAGATCGGGGAACTCTCGGCGTCATTTAACAAAATGACAGAGCAGCTAGAAGAAACCACGGTCTCCCGGGAAGAATTAAGAGAGCTGAACCAGGAGTTGGAACACAGGGTGGCCGCACGCACAGCCGAATTGGAGGACATGAACGCTTTCCGGGACAGTATCATGCACCATTCTCCCATCGGTATCGTTGTGTATAATGAAGAAGGACAATGCGTATTGGCCAACCAAAGCGCCGCTCGTTTGGTCGGTGGTTCCCAGGAGGAAGTGTACAGCCAGAACTTCAGAACCATCGAGTCCTGGCAAAAAACAGATTTGTTGACCTGTGCCGAAGAGAGCCTTCGAACCGGCCAAACACAAAGGACGTCGGTTCTGGTCACCACCACTTTCGGCAAAAGGTGCCATCTGGACTGTCGTCTGGGCACGTTTCGAATGAAATCCGACAACCACCTGCTGCTTCTCTTCAACGACATTACCGAACTCAAAGAAAAGGAGTCGGTCTTGAGGCGCAAAACAGACCAACTCCAGTCTGCAAACAAGGAGTTGGAAGCCTTTGCCTATTCCGTATCCCATGACCTGCGCGCCCCCTTGCGAGCCATCGACGGCTATACCCGTATTCTTGAAGAGGATTACACCCCTGTGCTCGATGACGAGGGCCGCCGCCTGTTGGAGGTGGTCTGCAGCGAAGCCTCCAGAATGGGTCAGCTAATCGACGCCCTGCTCGGGTATTCCCGCCTTGGAAGGACGGAGTTGCAGTATTCGGAAATCGATATGGACGTTCTGGCTCATTCAATATTTCACGAGTTAACAGCTGCTGAAGACAGAAAACGCCATGCTTTCCTGGTAAAAGACATGCCCCGCGCCAACGCAGACCCCACCCTGGTACGCCAGATCTGGACGAACCTGATATCCAACGCCTTAAAATACACATCCAAACTGGATCAGGCCGCTATCACAGTGAGTGGTGAGGCTACAAAGGACGAACTCGTCTATTCAATCCGGGACAACGGGGCTGGGTTCGACATGCAGTATGCGGACAAGCTCTTCGGGGTCTTTCAACGTCTGCACAGCCAGAAGGAGTTTGAAGGCACCGGTGTCGGTCTGGCCAACGTGCAACGGGCCGTTCTGCGTCACGGAGGTAGAGTCTGGGCTGAGGGAGAACCGGGAACCGGTGCGATTTTCAGCTTCAGCCTTCCGAAACCTTGATGTATATCCAGGTAGAGCCGGAGCATATTAAATAATGGCTTTCACAGATATGAGGAGAAAGCAGATGAATATCAAAAATATTGTAGATGTCTTGCTGGTGGAGGACAATCCCCAGGATGCTGAGTTGACTATCAGGGCACTGAAAAAACAGCACCTGGCCAACCAGATTCATACTGTTGAAGACGGAGCCGAAGCCCTCGATTTTTTGTTCTGCCGTGGTCAGTATGCCTCCAGAGTCGAGAGCGATGGCCCCAAGGTCGTGCTTCTTGACCTGAAACTCCCGAAAATCAACGGCCTGGAAGTGCTGCGGGCCATGAAGCAGGACGAACGGACCCACTTCATTCCGGTGGTGGTAGTGACCTCATCACGCGAGGATCCAGACATCAAGGAAGCCTATGCCCTGGGTGTGAACAGCTACGTGGTCAAGCCTGTTGGCTTTCAGGAATTTATCAAAGCCATGACCCAAGTTGGCCTGTACTGGCTCCTGGTGAATCAAGGTCCGTAAAACCATACAGCTTCAAACTCGGAACCCTGAACCCAGACGAAAAAATCTTGTTCACGGGAAAATTACAAAACAGCTATCAGCAGCAATAGATTTCTTCTGACGGAACTGAATGCAAACTCCGTTCTATGGTACAAAAGATGCGTATTCTCATTGTCGAAGACCTGCCCAGTGATGCGGAACTGGCTGAGCGGGAGATATCAAAAGAAATCAGCCCCTGTGAATTCAGACGGGTAGACACTCAAGACGAGTACCTGCAGGCCCTGCAGGAGTTCAAACCAGAGCTTATTGTATCCGATTACCTCATGCCCTCCTTTGACGGAATGACTGCCCTCAAGCTTGCCTTGGAATATGAACCGGAAGTCCCGTTTATCGTATTAACCGGCTCCATGAACGAAGAAACGGCGGTAGAATGTATGAAAGCCGGGGCCTGGGACTACGTGATCAAGGAACATGTCAAACGGCTTGTTCCGGCAGTAAGAAGCGCCCTGGAGCAAAAAGAGGTCAACCGTAAGCACCGGGAGGCCGAGGAAAGGATCGAACATCTGAACAGGATCTTGCAGGCCATCCGCAATGTCAACCAGTTCATAGTCCGGGAAAAAGACAAAACCAGGTTGATCCAGAAAGTGTGCGACTGTCTTGTCGAATCCCGCGGGTACATGAATGCATGGATCGTTCTGCTTCGGGACGCAGGCGGGCTTCTTGACTCTGCAGAAGCCGGATTGGGCGAGGATTTTCGCTCCATGCTCGAAAAGCTGGAAAAGCGGGATTTTCCTTTTTGTGTGCAAAAGGGGTTGGCCAAATCAGGGATTCTGGCCATGGAAGACACTGTTTCCAACTGCTCCGGCTGCCCTCTGAAGACTCCAAATTCCGGTTTGGCCTGCCTTACGGTCCGTCTGGAGCATGGGGGCCGAACCTTTGGGTCGGCAACGGTCTCTGTACCTGCTTTTCTGGCAGCAGACGAAGAGGAACAATATTTGTTCCAAGAGGTTGCCGATGACATTGGCTTTGCTCTCTATGACATAGAGCTGCAGGAGCTTCGCAAACAGGATAAAAATGCCCTGCAAGAAAGTGAACGAAAGTACCGTCTGGTGGTGGAAAACGCCAATGAAGGCATTTTTGTTCTGCAAGACGGGGTCTATAAATATGTCAACGAGTATGGCCTCCGACTCTTCGCACGCACCAGGGAGGAACTTGTCGGGGCTCCAATTATGCAGGATGTACACCCGGAAGACCGGGACCTGATTAAGGACCGGATCGAGGTTCGTCTGGCCGGAAATCCGGTTGAAGATATTGTGGAACACAGGATCATCGATGCACATGGAACCGAGAAATGGGTCGAGACCAGAGGAGTGCTGTCAACCTGGGAAGGACGCACAGCCAACATCGGGTTCGCCTCCGAGATCACCAAGCGCAAACAGGCTGAAATGGAGCTTGACAAAAGCCGGACAATCCTCGCCGAGGCCGAGAAAGTGGCCGGACTCGGCGGCTGGGAGTGGGATATCCAGAACGACACCTGGACCATGTCCGACAACTGGCTCCGCACCCACGGCTGTTCGAAGGCCAGTTTCACGACTGCCGAACTGTTGCCGATCACACATCCACAAGACAGGGAAAAGGTCCACCAGGCATTGACCAGAGCCTCTCAGACAGGCGAACCATATGATATTGTACATCGTATCGTACGCCAGGACTCGGGGGATGTGAAAATCATCCGCGCCTACGGCGAGACCAGGCTGGACGCCTCCGGCAAGGTCATGAAGTTGTTTGGAGCCGACCAGGACATCACGGCCCAGGAGCAGTCAAAAGAAGCACTGCTGGAAAGCGAAGCAAAATACAAAGAGCTCTTCAACAGCATCCGCGATGCCATCATGGTGGCGGACACCAACAGAAACATTATCGACTGCAACACAGCCTTTGCCGAACTGTTCGGATACACCCGGGATGAAATCAAGAGCCTGAAAACATACGCGGTCTACAACGATTATGAAGAATTCGAAAAAATGGGGGAAGAGATACGAAAAAACATTGGCACATCGAAATTTATCTATACTATCAACTACAAAAAGAAATCCGGAGAGGTCTTCACCGGAGAGACCAATGTCTTTTTTCTTAAGAACAAAATGGGGGAAATTACGGGTTATATTGGATTAATACGTGATGTTACAGAGCGCATCAAAGCGGAAGAAGAGAGATCCAAGCTCGAAGCCAACCTGAGGCAGGCTCAGAAGATGGAGGCCATCGGGACCCTGGCCGGAGGCATTGCTCACGATTTCAACAACATACTGAGCAGCATTCTAGGCTACACCGAGTTGGCTCTGTCTAAGACAGACAAAGGATCCAAGATCCATCAATTTCTGCAACAAGTGCTTGAGTCCGGTGGAAGAGCCACGAGCCTGGTTCGCCAGATATTACACTTCAGCCGGCAAACGGAGGAGGAACCAAAGCCTCTGCAGATGGATCTTATCGTCAAGGAAGCCCTCAAAATGCTCCGATCCTCCTCCCCTTCGACCATCGCCATCAATGAATCCATTGCCAAGGACCTGCCTATTCTCATAGCCGATGCGACGCAGATTCATCAAGTGGTCATGAACCTCTGCACCAATGCAGTTCAGTCCATGCAGGACAACGGTGGAACGCTCACCGTCTGCCTGAAGCAGACTTCTGTGGAGCTTCAAAAGAAGACCGCTTTTCCTGATCTCTTGCCAGGGCGTTATGTTCAGCTCTCGGTACGCGACACCGGCCCGGGCATCCCCCTTGGGATTAAGGATTCGATTTTCGATCCCTACTTCACCACGAAGGAAAAAGGCGAGGGCACGGGTTTGGGCCTGGCTATGGTCTACTCCATTGTTCAGAATCTTCGCGGTTCGATTTCCGTTTCCAGCGCACCCGACCAGGGAGCCGAATTCAAGGTGCTCCTGCCGGTTGTCGAATCTGAAAGGACGTTTGAAGAACAGATAGCTGCTCGTGAAGAGCAGCCGCCGTTGCCTGGCGGCAGCGGCCACGTCTTGTTCGTGGACGACGAACCGCCGATTGTGGAGTTCTCCAAGATGATGCTGGAGAATCTGGGGTATCGAGTGGAAACACGCAGCAGCGGTCTGGAGGCCCTGGAACTCCTGCGGGCTGATCCCGACCGTTTCGATCTGGTGGTGACAGACCTGACCATGCCCCACTTGACCGGAGACAAACTGGCCAGAGAAATCCATGCCATGCGTCCCAAACTCCCTATTGTCCTTTGTTCCGGTTATTCAACAACCTTCTCTCCCAAGCAGGCCGAAGCCATTGGCATTCGAGCCTTTCTACACAAACCCATCCGAAGAAACGAACTGGCCCAAGTGATCGCGGATATCTTTAAAGAGGGTTAATTTTTGGATTTTGTTGTTCTTTATAGCAGAAACACAATGTGCTGAGAACAGAAAAGGCTTTTTTGATGACTGAAAAAATCCTGATTGTCGATGACGAGTCAAATATTCTGGAAATCGTAAGCTTGTTTTTAGAGCGTTGGGGCTACACCTATGCGCAGGCCAAAAACGCCGCTGAAGCCAGAGAACTGCTCCAGAAGGAAGAATTTGCCCTGCTCCTGACCGACATCAAAATGCCTGGAGAATCCGGTCTGGAGTTAACCCGCTATGTCAAGTCCACCTATCCGGATATGATCGTCATGTTCCTGAGCATGCTGGAAGATCGCGATACGGCTGAAGCAGCCATGGAAACCGGTGCCTACGCCTATCTGACCAAGCCGTTGCGACACAACGAGTTGCAGCTTTTTGTGCAAAATGGGCTGCAGCACAGGCGCCTGGAGATGGAAAACCGCAGGTACACGCAGGAACTCGAAGAAAAAGTTAAAGAACGAACCAGGGAACTCGAACAGGCGGTTGATGATTTGCAAAAAAGCCGCCAGGCTTGCCAAGAGAGCGAAGAAAAATTCAGGATCGCTATTGAACATTCCAATGACGGCATTTTAATCCACCATAAAGGACGGGTGCTCTACGTCAATGCCAAGTTTGCTGACATCTTTGGAGCAACAAGTCCGGAAGAGTGTGTCGGTCAAGACATTTCCATGTATATCCATCCGGATGACCTCCAGCGGATTCTGGACATCAATGCCAGACGATTCCAGGGACTAGACGCCCCGGATCGTTATGAATTCCTGGGCCGACACAGAGACGGTCAAGCAATCGACCTGGAAGTCTCGGTCACCCAAACCAGTTATCAGGACAAATCGGTAACCCTGGCTTTTTTCAGAGACATTACCAGCCAGAAGGCAACGCGTACAGCTCTCAGGGAAGCCTATGTAGAGTTGGAAAACATCTTTTCCGCAATCTCCTCAATCCTCATCCAAATCACGTCCTCGTGGCGCATCAGCCAGTGGAACCAACAGGCTGCCGCATTCTTCGGCCTGCAGGAAACCGAAGTCGTGGGCAAGTCGCTTTTGGATGTCCCGCTTTCATGGGATTGGGCAAGACTGCAGAAGGAGATTGATGAGTGCAGGACGAAAGGGCACCCGATCAGGGGAATTGAATTGAATTTTCAGAGAGCGGATGGTAAGAAAGGTCTTTTGGGCTTATCTATTTCGCCGTACTTTGATGAGCACGATGTTTTCTCCGGCCTCGTGTTCATGGGGGCGGACATCACTGAGAGAAAGAATCTGGAGAGTCAACTGATCCAGGCTCAAAAACTGGAATCCATCGGTCAGCTGGCTGCCGGGATCGCCCATGAGATCAACACCCCCATCCAGTATGTGGGAGACAACACCCGTTTTTTCAAGGAGGCCTTTGAAGAACTCTCACTGGTTTTGGGAAAATCCAACCATTTGGTCGCCACGATTCAGTCAGGTGAAGACGTGAGCGAAGCAGTTGAGGAAGCAGCCCGGGCCATTGAAGAGGCTGATCTCGAATTTATTGAGGAGGAAATCCCTCGGGCCATAGAACAGACCCTGGAGGGGGTGGAACGGGTGAGTACCATCGTCCGCTCCATGAAAGACTTTTCCCATCCCGGCGGGGAGGAAAAGGTTCCGGTGGACATCAACAAGGCCTTGCAAAACACTGGAACCATAACCAGAAACGAATGGAAGTATGTGGCCGCCCTGGAGTTCGATCTGGAAAAGGATCTGCCCCTGGTTCCCTGTCTGGCCGGTGAAATGAATCAGGCCTTTTTGAACATCATCATCAATGCAGCCCATGCCATCGCCGATGTTGTCCAGGGTCAAAACAGTGAAAAAGGGATCATCACCGTAACCACCCAACATCTGCAGGATGAAGTCCTAATCAGGATCACGGACACCGGCAAAGGAATTCCTCAAAAAAGCAGACCCTATGTATTTGATCCCTTTTACACGACGAAAGAGGACGGCAAAGGCACAGGACAAGGGCTGTCCCTGGCCTATTCCACCGTCGTTGACAAGCATGACGGATCCTTGACCTTTGAGACCGAGGAGGGACAGGGAACCAGTTTTTTGATCGGGCTGCCAATTAATATCATATGAGGGCATGATGAAAAAACATATCCTTTTTGTGGATGATGAATCGAATGTGTTGCAGGGGCTGAAACGCATGCTGCGCGGCATGCGTCATGAGTGGAACATGGTTTTCGCGGAAAGCGGAACGGCGGCCCTTGAAACGATGGCTGAACAGGATTTTGACGTTGTGGTCACGGACATGCGCATGCCGGAAATGAACGGGGTTGAGCTTTTGGAAGAGGTGAAAAAGCGGCATCCGGAAACAGTGCGCATTGTCTTATCCGGGCATTCCGATACGAAGTTGATCCTCAAGTCGGTCCGGGTCGCCCATCAGTATATCTCCAAACCCACTGATGCCGGGGAGTTGAAGGATAAGATCAGCAGGTCCTGCGCCCTCTTGGACCTGTTGCAGAACAAACGACTGCTGCAGTTGGTCTCCAATCTGGAAGCTGTCCCCACCCTGCCGGAGGTGTACATGCAGGTTGTCGAGGAACTGGAAAAGGAGGAGCCTGCCATCGGTCGAGTGGGGAGGATCATCTCCCGGGATCCGGCCATGGCCGCCAAAGTGCTCCAACTCGTCAACTCTTCCTTTTTCGGTATCCCCAGGCATATCGAGAGCCCGGTCCAGGCCGTGACCCTTCTGGGCCTGGATACGGTCAAGCCCCTCGTCCTGGCGGTAGAGGTGTTTTCAAAGTTCGACTCCAAAAAGATACCATCCAGGGACCTGGAGCGGATTTGGGATCACAGCGTCAAGGCCGGGGCTGTTGCCCAAGCCCTGGCCAAAGATGAGGGGCTGGACAAGAGTTTGACTGACGATGCCTGCATGGCCGGTCTCCTGCACGATCTCGGCAAACCGGTCCTCATGGACAACTTCCCGGAGGACTATAGCAAGATCTTGAGAACATATCGAAAATCCGGCGGTTCTTTGTATCACATGGAACATGAAGCCTTCGGCGTATCCCATGCCGAAATCGGTGCCTACCTTCTTGGGCTCTGGGGCTTGCCGGAGAACATCGTGGAGGCGGTGGGCTTTCATCATACACCGGATCAATGCCCTTTTAAAACCCTCACGCCTCTCCTCCTCGTGCATGTGGCCAATGCGCTGACCCAGGCTGAAGCCGAGGATCGGAACGAAGACGGCTTGATACCAGAGATCGATGCGGTCTGCCTGGAACGGTTGGGTCTTGAGGACCGCTTGCCGGGCTGGACTGTGATCTGCCGGGAGGTCATGGACATGGAGAGTGAAGGATGACTGAGAAAATCTTGTTTGTCGACGACGAGCAGAATGTCCTGGATGGGATCCGTCGCGGCTTGAGAAAAACATTCTCCCTCGAGACCGCCCTGGGCCCAGTTGACGGTCTGCAGGCGGTGAACAAAAAGGGCCCTTTTGCCGTTGTGGTCGCCGACCTCAGGATGCCGGTCATGGACGGCATCAAGTTCCTGACTCGAGTCAGGGAACGCTCGCCGGACAGCGTGCGTATGATCCTGACAGGAAACGCCGAACTGGAGAGCGCCATCAAGGCCGTGAACGAAGGACATGTCTTTCGTTTTATGACCAAACCCTGTTCCACGGAAGTCTTGACCAAAATCCTGAACATCGGGATCGAGCAGTATCGTTTGCTCCGCTCGGAACGCGTGCTTCTGGAACAGACCCTCAAAGGCAGCATCGACCTGTTGACTGAAATGCTCTCCATGCTGAACCCAGAAGCCTTTGCCCGGGCATCCAGGGTCAAGCGGCATGCTACGGAGATCGCTTTTTACAATCTCGGCCTGACCGAAATCTGGAAGCTCGAAACCTCGGCCATGCTCTCCCAGATCGGGTTGATGACTATGCCCGGCTTGAATCTGGAACACATCTACAAGGGCCGAGACCTGGCCCCTGAAGAAAAAGAACGCTACGACAGACATCCTCTGGTTGGCTTCGAGTTGCTCAACCGGATTCCCCGCATGGAAGAAGTGGCGGAAATCATCAGGTGCCAGGAACAGCGCCTGGACCTGAAAGACGGCTCTCTGCCAATCGAAGCACGGATTCTGAAGGTGGTGCTTGATTTCGACCTGATTCAGGCCCGGGAAGGGAATCGAAAAGAGGCTCTCGAAAAGCTGAAAATGCGGGAGGGCTGGTATGATCCGGCGGTAGTCGAAGCTTTGGAACGGAACCTGGAGCGTGACCAGCAGTACAGGTTCCGGAGGGTCGAGATCGAAGATCTGCGTCCGCAGATGATCATCAAGGAGGATATCAGGACCATTGACGGACTGCTGCTCATATCCGGCGGGCAGGAAGTCGGTCCGGCCATTATCGAACGGCTGAAAAATTTCAAGGAATCGAACCGGGCTATCCCTGAACCGATCAATGTCCTGGTCCCGCTAAAATAAAGTCTGCAGTGTTGGGTCTAATCAGTTGACTTTCTGTCTTCACAGTCATGGCTGTATGACAAAATTTTTTTTACATGACCATCCTTTTTCATGAAGTTTGAACTGCCAAAAAGATGCTGCATGACGTATCTTCCCGGCACACCCTCTGTGTTGGGGAAGCTTTTGCTGACCGTGCTGCTGGGGTGCGGACTCAGTCTTGCCTCGGTTCTTTGTCCTGTTGTCGGCGAAGCCGCCACATCTCCCGGACAGTCCCTTCGGTCCGGGGCCGAAGTCGATTATCCCCCTTTCAGCTTCGTGGATGAAAACGGCCGGGCCAGCGGGTTCTCTGTGGAGTTGCTGCGGGCGGCCCTGGAGGCCATGGATCGGGAGGTGACCTTCCGCACCGGAGACTGGGCCGAGGTGCGCGGCTGGCTGGAGCGAGGAGAGATCGACGCCCTGCCCCTGGTGGGGAGAACGCCCGAACGTGAAGCCCTTTTCGACTTCACTGTGCCCTACATGTCCCTGCACGGGTCCATCGTGGTACGTCAAGATCAAACCGGCATCCACAATCTGGGTGATTTGCGCGGCCGCCGGGTGGCTGTGATGAAAGCCGACAATGCCGAGGAGTTTCTGCGGCGCGAAGATCGCGGTATTGACATCCACACTACACCCACCTTTGAAACCGCCTTGCGGGAGCTGGCTGAGGGCCGCTATGACGCGGTGGTGGCCCAGCGGCTGGTGGCCCTGCGCCTGATCCAGAAAACCGGCCTGACCGAGCTGCGGGTCATCGACCGGCCTATTGAGGGCTTCAAGCAGGATTTCTGCTTCGCTGTCCAGGAGGGCGACCGCGAGACCCTGGCCCTGCTCAACGAGGGGCTGGCCATCGTGGTGGCAGACGGCACTCATCGGCACCTGCACGCCAAGTGGTTCGCGGCCATGCAGCTGCCTTCGGATCGGCCCCTGGTGGTCGGCGGCGATAGAAATTTTCCGCCCTATGAATACCTGGATGAAAACGGCGATCCGGTAGGATACAACGTGGACCTGACCCGGGCTATTGCCCGGGAGATGGGCTTGAATTTCGAAATTCGGCTCGGCCGGTGGACCGAACGGCTTCAGGCCCTGGAGAGCGGCAAAATCGATGTCATGCAGGGCATGTTTTACTCCCCGGCCCGTGATCTGACCTTCGACTTCTCACAGCCCCATGCGGTCAGCCACTACGTCGCGGTCGTGAGACAAGGCGACGAACCAGCACCAGGTTCTGTCGAGGAGCTTGCCGGCAAGGGCATCGCTGTCCAACGCGGCGACATCCTGCATGATTTCGCGCTCGAAAACGGCCTGGCAGAAGAGCTGGTCGTGGTGGCTGATCAGGAAGAGGCCCTGCGCGAGTTGTCTGAAGGCAAGCATGACTGCGCCCTGGTGTCGCGGGTCACGGCCCTTTATCTGATCGAAAAACACGGCTGGTCGAACCTGATTCCGGGCAAAGAAGCGATCCTGGCTTCTGAATACTGCTATGCAGTTTCCAAAGGCCGGAAGGCGCTTCTGGCCCAATTCAGCGAGGGGCTGAAGGCCTTGGAGAACAGCGGTGAATACAGGCGAATCCAGGACAAGTGGCTCGGGGTGTACAAGGACGAGACAACGACACTCACAGATGCTCTGCGTTATTCGGCCATCATCGTTATTCCGCTGTTGCTGGTTCTCCTGGCCTCCTTCGCCTGGTCCTGGTCCTTGCGCCGGCAGGTTGCGGACAAGACCAGAGCCTTGCAGGAGAGCCTGGACCGCTTCAAGTCTATGTTCGAAGCAGTCAATGTCGGAAAATCCATCACCCTGCCCAGCGGTGAAGTCAATGCAAACAAGGCCTTTGCCGATTTTCTGGGGTATACCCCTGATGAACTCAAGGGAAAAAGGTGGCAGGATCTGACCCCTCCTGAAGATGTTGAAGCCACGGAAAGAGTCATAGGCTCGCTGCTGCGCGGAGAAAAGGATGCGGAGCGTTTTGAAAAGCGCTATGTCCACAAAAACGGGGCATTGCTCTGGGCGGATGTCAGTGTGGCCATGCGGCGGGACGATAAGGGCAAGCCCCTTTATTTCATGACCACCGTGGTGGATATCACAGAGAAAAAGTCGACTGAAGAGGCACTGCGCCAAAGCGAAGAATATCAGCGGGCCATGATCGCCTGTTCACCGGTGGCATTGTACACTATTGATCCGGAGGGAAAGGTCTTGAGCTGGAATGCCTCTGCCGAGAGGATCTTCGGCTGGTCTGCCGGGGAAGTCATTGGCCGGCCCTTGCCCATTGTTCCCCCGGACAAGCAGGAAGAATTCCGGACCCTGCGACAGAGCGTCATCAAGGGTGACGGATTTTACGGCAAGGAACTGATGCGCTTGAAAAAAGACGGCAGACAGGTGCCCATCAGCCTGTCGGTTGCACCGGTCAAAAACGATCGCGGAGAAATTGTCGGCATCCTCAGCGCGGCCGAGGACATCACCGAACGCAGGCAGGCTCAACTCCACATCGAACATCTGAACCAGGTATTGCGGGCGATCAGGGACATCAATCAACTGATAGTGCGCGAACGGGACCGGGACACACTGATCCGGGAAGGTTGCCGTCTGCTCGTGGCCAATCGGGGCTATCCTTCGGCCATGATCGTGCTCACCGATAAAGAGGATCGTCCCATTGCCTGGGCCATGGAAGGTCCGGCCGCTGTTTCAAACGGCCTGACTACAATGTTGGAGCAGGGCGAATTGCCGCCCTGCTGCGTCCATGCTCGAGAGCAAAATGACATGCTGCTGGTTGATGACCGAAGTGCTGTCTGCAGCAGCTGTCCTTTGGCCGTATTCTGCGCTGAAAGCCAGTCCTTGTGTGCGCCATTGATCCATGGCACAGAGACCTTCGGGTATGTGGCTGCCGCCGCGGAGAAGCAACTGATCGTGGACGAGGAGGAGCGAAGCCTGTTTCGTGAAATGGCCGGGGATTTCGCCTACGCCCTCAGCGTCATGAAGATTGAAGCCGAGCGCGGAAAACTCCAATTCCAGTTGCTCCAGGCCCAGAAGATGGAATCCGTGGGCCGCCTGGCCGGCGGAGTCGCTCATGACTACAACAACATGCTGGGGGTGATCAGCGGCTATGCGGAACTGGCTCTGGTCAAAATCGCTCCGGATGACCCGCTGCAAGCCGATTTGCAGGAAATTCTCAGCGCGGCCCGGCGTTCCGCCGATATCACCAGGCAGCTTCTGGCCTTTGCCCGGCAGCAGACCATCGATCCCCGGGTGCTGGACCTGAACGAAACCGTGGAGAGCATGCTCAAGATGCTCCGCCGCCTCATTGGGGAAGATATCGATCTTTCCTGGGAACCTGGTCCCGGGCTGTGGTCGGTCAAAATGGACCCCTCACAGCTGGACCAGATTCTGGCCAATCTCTGCGTCAATGCCCGGGATGCCATCTCGGATGTGGGAAAGATCACCATCGAAACGGACAACATTCACCTTGATGAGGCCTATTGCGCCGATCATGCCGGATTTATTCCCGGAGATTTCGTTCGCCTGGCCGTGAGTGACGATGGCCGGGGCATGGATAAAGAGACCCTGGATTACATTTTTGAACCGTTTTTCACGACCAAAGACCTAGGCCAGGGCACAGGGCTTGGCCTGGCCACAGTCTACGGCATTGTCAAGCAAAACCATGGGTTTATAAATGTCTACAGCGAGCCGGGCCAAGGCACGACCTTCCGGATTTATCTGCCGCGTTATGCCGAGGCAAACACACAGGTTGAAGCAGATGTTCCCGGGAAAATCCCTGCGGCCAATGCTGAAACCGTGCTTATCGTCGAGGACGAGCCGTCCATCCTGAAGCTGGCCAAAACCATGCTGCAACAGTTGGGCTACTCCGTCCTGGAGACAACCAGCCCAAAGGAAGCGCTGCACCTGGCCAAAAAACATTCAGGAGAGATTCACCTCCTGATCAGCGATGTGGTCATGCCGGAGATGAACGGCCGCGACCTGGCCGAGAAGCTGCAGACCGACTATCCGAAACTCAAAGTCCTGTTCATGTCAGGATATACAGCCAACGTCATCGCCCATCGCGGCGTTTTAGATGCTGGCGTGCATTTCATTCAAAAGCCGTTTTCCAGCCGGGAGTTGGCGGTGAAGGCGCGAGAGGCCCTGGAGGGGTGAGCATAGAAAGCACTTTGCTGTCCTTGGGACTTCAAAAATTTGGATCTGTGCGTTTGGTTTGTAGTGGGCAGCATGCTGCGCCATAAACTGAATGACCAAGTTCCTTTAAATCTATAGTCACTTCTTACTTGGGGAAAGGTTGTCGAATGATGGAGGAAAAACACACTATCTTTGGATCGGGACCAGAGTTGTCCGGGATTTCCCTGCGGGACATTTTGGACCTCGATGATCTCCAAGAAATCCAGGATGAGTTCGCCCTGGCCAACAACATTGCCTCCACAATCACCGACCCTCGGGGTAACCCGATCACCCGGCCCAGCAATCATAGCGAGGTCTGCCGGATCATCAGAGAATCAGAGCGCTGTTTGGAGAATTGTAAACATTCCGGGCAGATCTTGGGACAGCGGTCCATGGAGACAATGCAGCCAACCTACCATGCCTGTCACGGTATCGGATTTGCAGATGCCTGCGCTCCGATTGTTGTTCAGGGGGTCCATGTGGCCAACTGGCTCATGGGGCAGAACTATGTGATGAATGTGGATAAGCAACGTGTTCGAGAGTACGCCCTGGAAATCGGAGTGGACGCTGCTGAGTTAGTGCAGGCATTTGAAGAAATGCCGAAGCTGGATCAGGCAGCTTTTGAAAGAAAATTGAACTTTCTCTGGCGAATGGCCACTCAGATCTCCAAACTCGGGTTTAAGAATCTGGAGTATTCCAGGCTGATTGAAAAGCTCAGGCAATCAGAGCAGGAATTGCAAGAGCATAAAAAACACCTGGAAATTACCGTGGAAAAACGGACCAGAAAACTTCAGGAAACCATGGAGGAAGTCAGAAAACTCTCAGATACCGACGCACTGACCGGGTGTTACAACAGAGGGTATTTAAAAAAGCACCTGCCGATAGAGCTCAAACGGGCCAAACGGGGGAAGGTCCCGGTATCTATCATCATGTGCGATATCGATCATTTCAAGAAGGTCAACGATAGCTATGGCCATCAATGCGGAGATCAGGTCTTGATCGATTTTGTGCAGATTCTCGGCTCTGCCCTTCGACAGGACGTGGATTGGATAGCCCGGTACGGCGGGGAAGAATTCCTACTTGTTCTGCCAAACACCGGCCTGGAGCAGGCAGAGCGCATCGGCCACAGGCTGAGAACAGCCGTAGAGAAGAGCACAATCAAGTGGATGGACCACACCCTGTCTATGACCGCCAGCTTCGGGGCCAGCGCCTACCACCCCGGGGACGGCCTGGACCTTGATGTCGAGACCCTG
>JAIPER010000034.1 GCA_021737115.1 Desulfohalobiaceae bacterium | reverse complement strand
AGCTGCGGGCCACGCTGTATTTGCGGGCCAGGGAC
This sequence comes from Desulfohalobiaceae bacterium, assembly GCA_021737115.1. Classification (GTDB taxonomy): domain Bacteria; phylum Desulfobacterota; class Desulfovibrionia; order Desulfovibrionales; family Desulfothermaceae; genus JAABTT01. The sequence continues at coordinate 15,527 of JAIPER010000034.1, read as the reverse complement.
CGGGCCTTTTCGTGCATTCCGGGAATCCCGGCCTGCATGAGTTCCGGAAGCGTATCCAACTCCTTGAGCACCTTGCTGCTGAATTCCGGGGAAACGGTGCCCTTGGCCTGCCCCCAGTAAAGGGCCAGGAGGATCAGGGTCACCATCTGACTGCACATGGCCTTGGTCGAAGCAACGCTTATCTCCGGGCCGGCCTGGGTGTACATGACCAGATCCGACTCTCTAGCCACGCTGGAGCCCAGGACATTGCAGATGCCTAAAATCGTGACCTTTTTTTCCCGGGCAATCCGCAAGCCGGCCAAGGTATCGGCCGTTTCTCCGGACTGACTGATGACGACGACCATCTCCCCGGGCAACAGGATCGGCTCCCGATAGCGAAACTCCGAAGCGATATCCACCTGGACCGACAACCCGGTCCAGCGTTCGAAATAATACTTGGCCCACAGGCCGGCATGAAAGGAGGTGCCGCAGGCCACGATGTGGATCCTTGCCGGGACCTCCCAGCCCTCCAGTTCTTTGAGAAGAACCCTTTGCTTGTCCCGGTCGATTCTGCCGGCCAGGCAGTCCCGGATCACCTGGGGCTGTTCAAGGATCTCCTTGAGCATGAAATGCTTGTGCCCCATCTTCTGGGCGGACTGGACATCCCAGGTGATGTGTTCAGCTGTCTTATCCACGGGTTCCAGGCTCCGGCTGTCGTAGACCTGCCAGGAATCGGGCCGGAGTGAAACCAGTTCGTGATCATCGAGAAAGACCACCTTTCGGGTGTAGCTCAAAAAAGCCGGGATATCCGAAGCGACAAAGTTCTCCCCCGCGCCTACCCCCAGCAGCAGGGGGCTTGAGTTCCTGGCGGCCCAGAGCTGATCCGGATCATGGGTACTGACGACAGCCAGGGCGTAGGCCCCTTCCACCTGCTCCAGGGTCCTGGATATGGCCCTTGGCAGGCTCAACCCGTCTGTATGCATATGCCGGCCTATCAGCTGGACCAGGACCTCGGTGTCTGTTTCCGACTGAAAGACGACTCCTTCCCGGACGAGTTGGTCCTTCAAACTCTGGTAATTCTCGATGATCCCATTGTGCACCAGGGCCAGGCTGCCGTTCTGATCCTGGTGGGGATGGGCGTTCTGCTCGTTGGGCAAACCGTGGGTGGCCCAGCGGGTGTGACCCATGCCGGTGGTGGCCAGGTAAGGATCACAAGCGGACAATTTTTGCTCCAGCCGTTCCAGCTTGCCCTCAGAGCGGATGGTTTCCAGACATCTGTTCTGGACAAAGGCCACCCCGGCAGAGTCGTAGCCGCGGTACTCCAGACGTTTCAGTCCTTCAATCACGATGGGAACAGCCGGTCTGTGCCCGGTGTAACCGATGATGCCGCACATAATACATCCGTCCTTTTTCAATTAAAATAAGTTAAAGACTACCGGTTTTGGAGTTTCCGGACAAATTCCGGCCAGGCCCGGACAAAGCGTTTCAGGGCCTCGGCCCGGTGACTCCTTGCGTTTTTATCCCGGGCCGGCATCTGGGCTGCGGTCAAGCCCGTCTCCTTATCGACAAAGAGGGGATCGTAGCCAAAGCCGTTGTCCCCCTTGGGTTCAAATCCGATCCACCCCTCCCAGACCCCCTCGGCCGAGAGGGTCTCCCCGCCCGGCAGACAGGCAACCAACTGGCAGCGAAATCTGGCTGTCCTCTGCTGGCTGGGGGTACCGGCCAGGTCCTGAAGGAGTTTTTCGTTGTTCTCTTGATCACTGGCCCCCTCTTTGCTGTAACGTGCCGAAAACACCCCCGGGGCCCCGTTCAGGGCATCGACCTCCAGGCCGGAATCATCGGCCAGGGCGGGCAGTCCGGTCAAGCGGCAGACCGTGGAAGCCTTATGCAGGGCGTTCTCCCAAAAAGTCCGGCCGGGCTCGCTCAGGGAGCCAACCTCTGGAAAAGCGTTGAGCCCGAGGACCCTGACCTCAAAGTCCAGGTCCCGGAACATCCGCTCCAGTTCTCTGATCTTCCCCTGGTTCCGGGTTGCCAGGATCAAATCCATAGTGTACCTCATCTCCTGATTCGGGATTGACCAAAGTGTCGTTGCTGATTATTAATATTTTTTGGCACAAAACTCAATATCGGGAAAATCTCTGAAATATAACCATGAACAAAGACCCACGAAGACAACAAATCATCCGGGTGCATACGGTCAGTCTCGGCTGCCCCAAAAACCGGATCGATACCGAAAAGATGCTTGGCCGTCTCGGCCCTGAATATTCTCCGGCAGACAGCGCAGACGAAGCCGAGGTGATCCTGGTCAACACCTGCGGCTTCATCCAGCCGGCAGTCGAAGAATCGTTGCAGACCATCCTGGAACTGGCTATGGAGATCAAAGACCTCGATCCCAAACCCCTGCTGGCCGTTACCGGTTGCCTCCCAGCCAGGTACGGATCTGAACTCACCTTAAAACTCCAGGAAGTCGACCTCTGGGTCTCGTTTCAAGAGCAGGGTCAATGGGATCGGCTCATCAAAAAATCCCTCGCAGAAAGGGACTTGAAGCCTGGTATCATCGAGAATGCCCAGGAAGGGGATTGCTTTGAACCCTCGAGGGTGATCAGCACAGGACCGGGGTATGCCTATCTGAAAATCAACGAAGGCTGCAACCATGACTGCAGTTTCTGCCTCATTCCCAGCATCAAGGGGCCCCTTGTTTCTGACCCCATCGACGACCTCGTTTCCGAGGCCGAGGGGCTCCTTGCCCGGGGAGTGCAGGAGATCTGCATTGTGGCCCAGGATGTCACGGCTTACGGGAAGGACCTCGGACTCAAAAACGGACTGCAGCCCTTGCTGGAACGACTGGCCTCTTTGCCGGGATTGCACTGGTTGCGGCTCATGTACCTCTATCCGTCTGGAATCACGAAGGACCTTCTCGCTTTCCTCAAACAGGTAGGGCCTCCTCTTCTGCCCTACTTCGACATTCCCCTGCAGCACGCCCACCCGGACATCCTGTCCAAAATGGGAAGGCCCTTTCAGGCGAATCCGGCCCGGACGATTGACCTGATCCGGGACTATTTCCCCGAGGCTTGCCTGAGGACCACCTTCATCACCGGTTTCCCCGGGGAAAGCGAGGACCACTTCCAGGCCCTGTACGATTTTGTCAGGGACCAGTCCTTAAACCACGTCGGGGTCTTCTCCTTTTCTCCGGAAGAGGGCACCCGGGCGGCCGGTTTGGAAGAGGCTGTCGACGACGTGCGAAAAGAAGAGCGGCGAAACCGTCTGCTCGAGCTCCAGGCGGACATCAGCGGCCGCATCCTGTCCGAGGCACAGGGTGAGGAAATGGAGATCCTCATCGATCAGCCCGATCCGGAATGGCCGACCCTGTTTCAGGGCCGGGCCTGGTTTCAAGCCCCTGAGGTGGACGGAATCACCTATGTGAGTTCCCTGGAGGCCCGGCCCGGCCAGATGATACGCTGCCGGGTACAGGAGACCAAGACCTACGATTTGACGGCCCTGGACGAGTCTGGGCCGTAAAAAAATATATGCGAAATAAAACGTTGCATTTTGTTTTTCGATCTGCTACAAGTGATCAAATTTTTCGTTTTAGGGGGTATTAGTTTAATGCAAGATTTCGAACAACAGGAACAAACACAACCAGAAACAACCGAAACAACTGAAACAGCCGAGTTCGACGAAACCGATTTTGAGTCTGCTCTGGAGCAGTACCTGAGCAGTGATTTCGGTGATGTCGAGGAAGGGAGCCTCATCAGCGGCAAAGTTGTCAAAATCGGGCCGGAAAAAATCCTGGTCGATGTCAACTTCAAGTCCGAAGGGCAGGTTCCCACCGAAGAACTCATGGACAAGGAGGGCAATGTCACGGTCAAGGAAGGCGACGACCTCGACGTCTTTGTGACCCACAAGGGCGAAGGCCACATCCTTTTGTCCCACAACCGCGCCAAGCGTGTGAAGGTCTTGGATGAACTGGAAAAAGTCCACCAGGAAGAGAGGAACATAAAAGGCACCATCAGCGAACGGATCAAAGGCGGCTATACCGTCGACATCCAGGGAATTGAGGCCTTTTTGCCGGGGTCCCACGTCGATCTCAGGCCGGTCCCGGACATGGATGCCCTGGTCGGTCAGGAATTCGAGTTCCGCATCCTGAAAATCAACCGCAAGCGCAGCAACGTCATCATCTCCAGAAGGGTCATTCTGGAAGAGCAACGCGGCAAGCAGCGGGAAGAACTGCTCAAGACCCTGGAAGAAGGACAAATCGTAACCGGTCGGGTCAAAAACATTACCGAGTATGGTGTATTCGTCGACCTTGGCGGTCTGGACGGTCTGCTGCACATCACCGATATCTCTTGGAAAAGGATCAAGCATCCCAAAGAGATGGTCCAGTTGGACGACACCCTCGAGCTCAAGGTCCTGAGCTATGACCCGGAGAAGCAGAAAGTCTCTCTGGGCATGAAACAGCTGGTTCCCAATCCCTGGGAAAATATCCACGATCGGCATCCCGAGGGGGAAAAGCTCCAGGGCAGAGTGACGAACATCGTCGATTACGGCGCCTTTGTAGAGCTCGAACCGGGTGTAGAGGGGCTGGTCCACATCTCTGAAATGTCCTGGACCAGAAAACTCCGGCATCCCTCCCAGATGGTCAGCATAGACGATATCGTGGATGTCGTGGTTCTCAGCGTCGATGCCGATAAAAAACGGATTTCCCTCGGCATGAAGCAGGTCAAGCCCAACCCCTGGGATCTGGTTTTCGAGAAGTATCCCGAGGGGACCATCCTCGAGGCCCAGATCAAGAACATCACCGATTTCGGGATCTTCATCGGGATCGAAGAAGGCATCGACGGCCTGATCCATGTATCTGACATCTCCTGGACCAAAAAGATCCATCACCCCGGTGAGACCTACAAGGTCGGGGACGCTGTCCAGGCCAAAGTGCTGACCGTGGACCGGGAGAACGAGAAGTTCACCCTGGGAATCAAGCAGCTCACCGAGGATCCCTGGCTGAAGATCCCGTCCAAGTACCCGGAAGGGACCGTGGTCACCGGGAAAATCAGCAACATCACCGATTTTGGACTCTTTGTCGAAGTCGAGGAGGGCATCGAAGGCCTGGTCCACCTCTCGGAACTTAGCCAGGAAAAGGTCAAGGCACCCGGCGAACTCTTTGAAGAAGGCCAGGAGATCACCGCCAAAGTCATCCGGGTCAGCGCGGATGAACGCAGACTCGGCCTGTCCATCAAACAGCTCATCGAGGACGAGAACCGGAAAAAGGCGGCCAGAGAAAAGGGCAACGGGTATGCCGGAAACAGCCTCGGGGATATGATCAAACAGAAGCTGGAAGAAGACAGCAATTCCGAACCCAAAGAATAAAGAATATTCTTACAAGCTCGCCTGAAAAACGCTGCGGGCCGAACCACTGACCCGCAGCGTTTTTTGATAAGGGGCCGAACATGGAAACACTGGTCGACTTGATATCCGGCATGAGCCACAGCACCATCCAGGGATTTGTGGGTGTAACCGGAATCGTGGTTTTTCTCGGGATTATCGTGCTTACTGCGGTCCACCGCATCAAGGAGCAGATGGATCAGGACGAGCACTGATTCAGGAAGCGCCCGCAGGACTCACCCTTTCACACACCGTCCCTCGTCTTTTGCTCTTCGATGGCCGTTTCCACGCTTTTTTCGATCTCTTCCCCGGATCCGAGAGAACCCATGTCATAGAGACTGATCTGCAGATTCAAGACCCTGTTGATAAGCGGTTGATCCGGGTTGAAATATCCTTTCCACCAGGAGATCGCTTCTGCCGTCCAGCCCTGTTTGACCAGGATCAGACCCAGGTAGAGCAGACAAAAATTGTCCTCGGTCCTGGATCTGAGCACCGATCTGAATTCTGAGGCCGCTTCCTCCAGTTTATCTGTCTTGAACAGACAGTATCCCAGATTTTTCCTGGCCTGTTGGTGGTCGGGACTCTTTTCAAGCACTTTTTGCAGTTCCTGGACTGCCTTTTCAAACTTTCCGGAGGCCATGAGCGTATCGATCTCCTTGGCCTGGAATCCAATCCCGGTGCTCGTGCCGGCGCTGTCCCGCTTTTTGAAGTTGCTTCGCAATCCGAACAGGATATCCCGCCTGGAATATTTCTTCTTCTTAAAATCCATGTCGCATCCAATATTCGGTTTCCTTCTCCAGGCACCAGGGCCTGGAGAAGGAAACCGAATTACAGGCACTAAAAGTTCAGCAATTATACTGCTCCAACTTACCTTTTTCAAAGTCCTGCCGTTAAAATCAAAGGACAATCAGTCTCTGTTTCAAAAACCAAAATTGGATCAGCATAAATGCAGCTGTATCCTCAACCGGAGTTACTGTATACCTAGTCTCAAGGCTCATGACAAGGGGTCTTTTTCCCGGCCTCGGAGCTTATCGCTATTGTACAACAAGCCGGAGAGTTGCCAAGATTCCCGTCCCATTATTTTCTTGACAAGTCTGAAAATACGGCTCTAGAATTCAGCCTCAAAAACATAAAATAGTTCGTTTTCCGATTCAAAGGCCACTATTTAAGAGAAGGCACACGCTAGAGCCTTTAAGAAAAAGTTTTTGGATTTATGCCGGATAACCAGCTCTTATTCTTTGTCTTAACAATCGAAAATCCCTCCGGGGCGTAGGCCCCTACGGGCCGGAGGCCAAAATCCAAAATCTAAAATTCTATAGAGCGGCTCATCCAACTTCAACCCGGAGGAATCTGATGGAAATTCTCAATTTCAAGGACTGCAAGGACACACCCATTGAAAAGTTCCCGTTTAAAGGCGAACAGAGAGAGGTCAAGGGCACGAGTATCCGCTGGTTGTCCAAACATGGGGACGACGGCACCGGCTATCCTGAATACGGACTTCGCTATTTCACCATTGAGCCCGGCGGCGAAATCCCGATTCACAATCATTTCTATCACCAGACCATGTACATCCTGCAGGGCCAATTCGAATGCTGGCAATTTGATTTCGAATCAGAGGAAGTCATCCATTCCAAGGTGACCGGGCCTGGAGATTTCATCTATGTGCCCAGCCTGGAAGCCCACGGCATGAGGAATGTGGGACAGGAGCCGGGCTCTTTTCTGTGTTGTATCGCCAACGTATATGAAAACGACCAAGAGGGATAAGCACAAAGCGGGCTTCGCCAAGGATCAATCTGTGGGCGGGACCTATGACCGGCACTCCTGCGACAAGGAAAAACTCGAGACCCTGGAAGCCTGGTAAATACCAGGAAACTGTCCGGGCCTGCAAGGGAAAGGTAATTGACATAAAGGAAGCGAAAAGGTGAGAATGCGGCCATGAACGAAAAGCAAAAAGACCATGCGGCTGGATATCTTTACGATTTGAGCAAAGGTGTGGCCCTGCTGACAGTAATCAAGCCCTTGTGGACAGGGGAACTTCCAGCCCTGGCCATAACCCTTGGGTTTATTGCAGCCATAGCATTCTTTGCTTGGGGATCTTTTATTGACGGGAGGTAAAACAAATGGATGCGTTTACTACAATCATGGGCATTCTGGCCCTAATAGCATGTATAGGAGCCCTCATCACCTGGATCTGCAACAAACGCCGGGAACGTAAGCACAAGGCGCACTGAGAACCGACTTCAACCGTTCCCTGGATAGCTCACCGGCCTGATCAGCAGAGACGAACAGGCGGGTTCCCTTGCCCGCCTTCCAGGGATTTAATCAAGGTCAGCGGAAGGGGGCTGAAAATGAATGACCTACCTGTCTGGCTTCCTGCTCACTTCAAACAGAGACTTCGGGAAAAACCCATAAGCAAGAACCATCCACACTACAACAGGATCAAAAAAATTACCCCAGAGCAAAAATCATAAAAAAAGGTGTTACCCCATTGAAGTAACACCTTGAAATCTCTGGTCGGGAAGACTGGATTTGAACCAGCGGCCCCCTGCTCCCAAGGCAGGTGCGCTACCAGACTGCGCCACTTCCCGTAAGAGAAATGTTTACCGTAAATCGCGTTGTTCTGCAAGCTCAAATCTATGGGATTCAAGAGCAGAACACGGTTCAGATTAGAAAAAAAACTGAGTCCTCGAAGAGCAGATAACAACCGAAGGCAAGGGATTCTTCGCTCGCGGACTCGCTCAGAATGACATGCTTTGGTAACCTTTTATATCCCCTTGATCCATAACACGAGAGGTTTGCTTCAATTTCTTAACCGTGAACTCTCCGAGGCGTAGGCACGGTCTCTACCCTCCGGCCTGTAAGCCTACGGGCTGGAAGCGGAGCCGGAGGCCGTGAACTTGCAACCTTCTTAACCACCAATCACTACATCCCGAAGCCCGCGATCTCGGACCCGCATTTCACGCATTTCCCCTCACTAAGGCCGGTCTTGTTGGTGGTGAAGCCGGTGCGCCTGAGGACGACTTCTTCGCACTTGGGGCAAAGGGTGCTCTCAGAGCCGTGTCCAGATAAATTGCCCGGATATACATACTCCAGGCCGGTCTCCTTGCCTATTCCGTAGGCTCGCTCCAGGGTGGCCACCGGGGTGGAGCCCCGGTCCAGCATCTTGTAGCAGGGATGGAAGCGGGAGACGTGCCAGAGGGTCTCCGGCCCCAGCTCCCGGGCAACAAACCCGGCCAGGTCCCGCAGTTCTTCGTCGCTGTCGTTCAGCCCCGGGATGATGAGGGTGGTCACCTCCAGCCACCAGCCCATTTCCTTGATGGCCTTGCGATTGATCCACAATTTTGCCGCATGCATGTGTTCCCCGTCAACACCATTTACCTATTTTTACCAAAAATTATAAGCCTATACCTGAGATTGTCAACAGTCCGGATAAAGTTTTTTAAAATACTTGCCCCTGGGTTCAAATATTTGTACTATGGGTCTCCCAGAGGGTGACCTCCCCTCGCAACCCACGACAGACAGTCAAGGAGACGTGTAGTTTATGAGCGACAGAGGCGCAGCTTACAAAGAGGCCGGCGTGGATCTTCACTCCGCCTCATCCCTGGTGGATCGCATCAAACCCATTGTGGAAAGGACCCATACCAAAGGAGTGGTCACGGATATCGGCCTCTTTGCCGGAATGTTCAAACCCGATCTGCAGGGGATATCCCGCCCCATTCTGGTTTCAGCCACCGACGGAGTAGGGACCAAGCTCAAGCTGGCCTTTGCCCTGGACAGACACGACACCATCGGCATGGACCTGGTGGGCATGAATGTCAACGACATTATCTGTCATGGGGCCCAACCCCTCTTCTTCCTGGACTATCTCGCCGCCGACAAGCTGGATGTGAACCGGGTCGAAGCAATCATCGCCGGCATCGCCCAGGGCTGCCAGGAAGCCGGCTGTGCTCTGCTGGGCGGAGAGACCGCCGAAATGCCCGGCTTCTATAACCCGGGGGAGTACGATCTGTCCGGATTCTGCGTCGGATTGGTGGATGAATCCAATGTGGTCGACGGCTCCAACATCGGTATCGGGAACTCGATAATCGGTCTGGCCTCCTCGGGTCCCCACTCCAACGGCTACTCCCTGATCCGTAAGATCCTGGCCGACAACAAGACCGACCTGTCTGAAAACCTGGAAGGAACCGGAAAGAGCCTCGGCCAGGCTCTGCTGGAGCCGACCAGAATCTATGCCCGGACCATCCTCAATCTGCTGCGTGATTTCGATATCAGAGGCATGGTGCACATCACCGGGGGTGGTTTCTACGACAACCTGCCCCGGATTCTGCCCAGAGGTGTCCAGGCCGAGATCTTTTTTTCCTCCTGGCCCAAAAGCTCGATTTTCGAATGGCTGCAACAGACAGGCGGGCTGAACTGGGAGGAAATGCTCCAGATCTTCAACTGCGGCATCGGCATGGCCCTTGTCTGCCCGAAAAGACAATCCGAAGACATCCTGCAGCGCATCAAAGCCATGGGCAACGAAGCCTGGCTGATCGGCAAGGTCTCGGCCAAGAAGAAACAGAAGGAGCAGGTGAAGATCGTCTTCTAGTCAGCTTTGCCTCTGGCAAAGCTGACATATTTATAATCCGGGAAAAAACCAGGTTTCAGATTTTTAGCTTGTTGTTTACAGTTCAGAGCTCTTTCCCGTTCTCCAAAGTTTGGTTATTATTTTGGACAAATATCAGGTTATGATAGTCCCACAAAAGCCTCTGAGTAACTGATAAAAGCCTGCTCAGGCCGTCAGAAGCCCTTTGTGCTTCTTGAGGGCCACCTGCAGGAGGGAGATGGCCGCCGGGGTCATGCCCGGAATTCTCGAGGCCTGGCCCAGGGTCTGCGGGCAGACTGCCTTCAGCCGCTCCCTGGTCTCATTGGACAGGCCGGGAAGGCTGTGAAATTCGAAGTTCGACGGGATCCTGGCCCGTTCCATGTCCTTGTATCTCTTGACCTCGGTCTCCTGCCGAAGCAGATACCCCTCGTACTTGCACTGGACCTCGACCTGCTCCCGGACCCGCTCCGGAAGCGTCCCGGCGCCGTCTTCTAACAGGGCGGCCACATCTACATAGCTCAGCTCCGGCCGTTTGAGAAGCTTCTCCGCGCTGACCGCTTCGGAAAGAAGCGCGGATTTCAGTCCGATCAGGCTCTGGTTGACCTCTGCCGAGGGAAAGATCCTGGCCGCCCGCAGCCTGTCCAGTTCATGTCGGACCATCGCCTTTCTCTGTTTCAGGGCCTCAAAGCTCTCCCTGGAGTGCAGCCCGAGTTCATAGCCTTTCTCCAGGAGCCTGATATCGGCGTTGTCTTCCCGCAACAGGAGTCTGTACTCCGCCCTGGAGGTAAACATGCGGTAGGGCTCCCGGACTCCCTTGAGGACCAGATCGTCGATCATCACCCCGAGATAGGCTTGAGAGCGGTCCAGGACAAACCCGGGCCTCTTCCGGACCGAGAGCACGGCGTTGATCCCGGCCCAGAGCCCCTGGGCCGCCGCCTCTTCATAGCCGGAAGTCCCGTTGACCTGTCCGGCCAGATACAGGCCGCGAACCGCTTTGGTCTCCAGGGTCGCGTCAAGCTGGGTGGGGTGGATGAAATCATACTCAATGGCATAGGCCGGCCGCATGATCTCGGCCTCTTCCAGCCCCGGAATCGATTGGACCATCTCCTGCTGGATCTCGCAGGGCAGCGAGTTTCCCGTGCCCGAGGCATAGATCTCTTCGGTCTCAAGGCCCTCCGGCTGGAGGATGATCTGATGGAACTCCCTGTCCGGGAACTTCATGACCTTGTCTTCCAGGGAGGGGCAGTAGCGGGCCGAAACCCCCTTGATGCTTCCGTCGTAGAGAGGAGAAAACTGAATGCTGTTGCGGATGATATCGTGAGTCCGGGCCGTGGTCCGTCCGAAATAGCAGCTGACCTGGGGCAGGGAGGGTTTCTCCATGGACAGGGAGAATAGAACCGGTCCGGGATCGCCTTTTTGTTCCTCGAACCTGCTCAAGTCAATACTCCTTTTATTCAATCTGGCCGGGGTCCCCGTCTTCATCCGACCGAGTTGGAATCCCAGCTCCCGGAGCTGGTCCGGAAGCTGGTTGGAGGGGAATTCCCCGGCCCGTCCGGCCTCTATTCGAGAGGAACCGATATGGACCACCCCGCGCAGAAAGGTCCCCCCGGCCAGGACCACGGCCCCGGCCTGAACATAGACTCCGAACTCATCCAGCACCCCCTTGACCCGGCCCTGTTCCAGCACCAGAGAAGTCACCTGGGCCTGCTTCACCTGAAGCCCTTCCTGCTGCTCCAGGACCTGTTTCATGAGACTGCGGTAGCGGACCTTGTCGTTCTGGGTCCTGGTGCCGCGCACCGCCGGTCCTTTTCTGGTGTTGAGCCGTTTGAACTGGATTGCGCTCCGGTCGGTGATCCTGGCCATTTCCCCGCCCAGGGCGTGTATTTCCTTGACCAGATGTCCCTTGCCGATCCCGCCGATGGAGGGGGAACAGGGCATGTGGGCCAACGTATCCAGGTGCATGGTCAAGAGCAGGGTCCAGGCCCCCATCCGGGCCGAGGCCAGGGCGGCCTCGCATCCGGCGTGCCCCCCTCCGATCACGATGACGTCGTAATGTTGAGACATGGTATATACTGTATTATTGTTCGTGGTTCCCAGCTGTCATGGCACCAACTCTTAATGGCCTTCTTCCATGATATGATGGACTATTGGAATACTGGAATACCGGGCAAAAAGCAGCTAAGAATAATCAGGACTCCAGAGGTCAGGAAGCAGATCGGTTAAGGCACAATCCGGAATTTGCAACCCGACGCTGAACAGATTATAATCCCCGAAAACGGACTGTCAATTTGCCCTTTGCAAGAAAACGTCGAGGATTTGATCGTGACCAGGCTCTACCGTGATTTCAACTCCTACCTGCGGGAACTCTTCGGGTGCCGGGTGCAGAAGATCACCCTGGACGCGGGATTGACCTGCCCGAACCGGGACGGGAGTCTCGGACGGGGAGGATGCATCTACTGCAATCCCAGGGGATCCGGGACCGGGGCCAACGCCGAACGAAAATCCCTGGCCGGCCAGCTGGAATCCGCCAAATTCCGCCTCAAGAAACGCTACAAGGCCAAAAAATTTCTGGCCTATTTCCAGTCCTACAGCAATACATACGCCCCCCTGCCGGTTTTACAGGCCCTGTACACAGAGGCCCTAACTGTCCCGGACGTGGTCGGGCTCTGCATCGGCACCAGACCGGATTGCGTCAGCAACGAGGTCCTGGATTACCTGCAGGAGCTCTCCGCCGACAATCTGATCTGGCTGGAATACGGGCTGCAGTCGGCCAAAGACCGGACCCTGGAACGCATCAACAGGCAGCACACCGCAGACCAGTTTGCAGCAGCCGTTGCCAGGACCAGAGAGCGCGGCCTCCCGGTCTGCGCCCATGTGATTCTGGGGCTGCCCGGCGAGACCAGACAGGACATGCTGGATACGGCCCGTTTCCTGGCCCGAATGCAGGTGGAGGCGGTCAAGATCCACCTGCTCTACGTAGTCCGGGGCACCAGCCTGCACGGCCTCTACCAAAGAGGCAGCTACCGCTGCCTGGAACAGGAGGAATACTGCGCTCTGGCCGGAGATTTTCTGAGCCTTTTGCCCGCAGAGGTGATCATCCAGAGATTGACCGGGGATCCTCATCCCGAGGAACTCGTGGCCCCTGCCTGGGCCCTGGAGAAGCAGAACAATCTCCGGGGAATCCAGGACTACATGCTCCAAAACAACCTGGTCCAGGGAGCAAGGCATGCTGATCCAACTTGACCTTTTTCCAAAATAGCCCTGGTTCTCAAGATTCAGGCCTTGTCGAAAAACCAAAAAATGACAAATTCCAAACACAGAATAAGCAACAAGCACGTTCGGCTCGCTCTGTTCTTGTTTTTTGCCTTTTTTGGAATTTGAGTGTTGGAATTTATTTGTTATTTGGGATTTGATATTTGTGATTTGCTTCAAGATCGTGATGGTTTAGGTTAACAGAATTTCTTGTTTTTCATGGCAGAGACTCACACGTAAGTCACTAAACGAGGTCTGTATCCATGTATCGCTTCGATTGGGCAGAAAAAGACCTACCCCTGGCCCTGTTCCAGGAGGCCGGTTTCCAGGACGAGGCAACAATCGAAGAGATCGATGAATCGGAAGAAGAAGGCCACGCAGGCAAAAGGCTTGTTTGCGCCGGCTGCCTCAATCCGATCACCAGCGACCAGTACCGGATAAGCAGACAAGGGCAGCACAAGCATGTCTTCTTCAATCCCAACGGCCTGGTCTTTGAAATCGGCTGTTTCTCCTCCGCCTCCGGCTGTTACCAGGCCGGACAGTCGACCTTCGAGTTCACCTGGTTCGAAGGGTATGCCTGGCAGGTCACCCTGTGCTCGGCCTGCAACCTTCACCTCGGCTGGCAGTACCGCTCCAGAGGAGGGGATGGTTTTTACGGCCTCATCCTCGGCGCCCTGCTCGAACAGTCTCCCTGAACTGCTGATATCGCTGCCTGTAAGGGGGATTCCGGAAAAAAGCCGACCCCGAGACCAGCACATCCGCGCCGGAGGCTGTCAGTTTCCCGGCATTGCTCAGGTCCACTCCCCCGTCGACCTGGATAAGGGTTGTACCCCCCTGGTCCTGGATCATCTTTTTCAGATCCCGGACCTTTTTTATGGCAAAGGGGATGAACTGCTGCCCGCTGAAACCGGGATTGACACTCATGATCAGGACCATGTCCAACTGGGGCAGCAGATACTCCACCTGGCAGAGCGGGGTGTGCGGATTGAGGGCCACGGCCGGTTTGGCTCCCAACTCCCGGATGCGGCTGACGGTCCGCTCCAGATGGCTGGTGGCCTCTGCGTGGACACAAATCAGGTCCGCACCGGCCGTTGCAAAATCCTCCAGATATTCATCAGGACGTTCGATCATCAGATGGACATCGAAAAACAGTCCGCTTTTGTCCCTGCATTTCTTGATAATCATAGGTCCAAGGGTGATGTTCGGCACGAAATGGCCATCCATGACATCCCAATGCACCCATGGCAGCCCGGCCTCCTCCAGGTCGGTCAATTCCTGCTGCAACCTGCTGAAATCTGATGAAAGCAAGGACGGCGAAAGGACAAAACGGTCTTCGGACATGGTCTCGTTTGAAACTTCATGTGTTTTCAAAAAGCAAGCCTCCTTAAGAGAGGGATTCTTCGCTCGCGGACTCGCTCAGAATGACAGAGAGAGGAGAGCTTTGCGAAACCTCATCGCAAGGCACTGAAGTTTCTACCTCGATCAAACTGGCGGCTGCGGGCTTCAACCCAATTACATGATAGCTGCTCCGAATATTATTAAATATATCAAATAATTATATGTCAGCTTTGCCAGAGGCAAAGCTGACTCCTGAAAAAAAAGATTGACTCCGAGCCCAACTCCCTTTATCCGAATGGACGGGTGCAGGGACAAGAGATTGATTATCGCTGCTGCCTTTCCTTCCAAAGGACGCTTGAGAATACCCGCAGTCGATGAATTGAGTCAAGCGGACACAATGTCCTGCCCCGGCTCTAAAGTCCAGACTTCGTGCACCCATGCCAATTATGAGAGTTAACTGCTTAAAGTGATTGATTTGACTTCAAAATTGGACATTTCACAGGTGTCAGCCCTGCCTCTGGCAGGCCTGACATATAATTGTTCAATATATTTAAGAGTATAGAGCCAGGCTGTTATTCTATTTGCTTGAAATCCATAACTGCCAGTTTGATCTGGATAGAAACTGTGTTCTTATTGAATAACCCTGCCCTTGGCAGAGAGATTCTTCGTTCGCGGACTTACTCAGAATGACAAGAATGCGGACTCACTCTCCGTCATTCCGGCGAAGGCCGGAATCCAGACTGAAAAAAGCTGGACCCCGGCCTTCGCCGGGGTGACGGAGAAAGAAAAATCAAGTTTCATACGAGATTTGCCTCTGGCAAATATGACATGTAATTACTTAATATTTTTTTTACTCATATAAAAGGTGTTGAAAAGTCAGTTTTGATAATGAAGAATAAGTCTTTCTGGTAACGATTTTGGATCAAAATCGAAAATTTTCTTGGTTCTTGCTGCCCTTGTTGCCTCTTATCTATCAACCAAGTGCAATTAGTTT
>JAIPER010000033.1 GCA_021737115.1 Desulfohalobiaceae bacterium | reverse complement strand
GCAGTTTCCGATCCGGGCCGCCAGATAGAGAATGGGGGCCGTGGGCGGGGTCTTGTTGCCGAGTCCCAGGTTGGTGCCCAGGATCGCGGCAAAGTGGATGGGATGGACCCCGATCTCGGTCATGACCGGGAACAAGAGGGCGGCGGCCAGTATGGTCCCGCTGAAGTCGTCCATGAGCATGCCCAGGAGCAGGAGAAAGAGGTTGACCAGAAGCATGATCAGATAGATGTTGTCCGTCAGTCCGAATAAGCTGTCCACCAGGCGCTGGGGGACGTTTTCCATGACATAGAGTTTGCTGAGCATCATCACGAAAAAGACCATGAGCACGATAACCCCGGTGGTGGTGACCGAGGTGATCAGGGAATCGATGAACATTTTTACATTCAGGGTCTTGTAAATGAAAAAGCCGATGATGATGCAGTAAACCGAGGCGATGCCGGCCGCTTCGGTCGGGGTGAAGACCCCCCCGTAA
The DNA here is from genome assembly GCA_021737115.1 of Desulfohalobiaceae bacterium. Taxonomy (GTDB): domain Bacteria; phylum Desulfobacterota; class Desulfovibrionia; order Desulfovibrionales; family Desulfothermaceae; genus JAABTT01. Next base: position 15,408 of record JAIPER010000033.1, on the reverse strand, counting down.
ATGCCGCCCAGGACGATGATCGGCAAAAGAAGGGCCCAGAAGCCCTTGTAAACCGAAGTTCCGAAATGTCTGGCCTGATTGCCGAATGATGTCGGCGGCAGGGTCTTGATGGGCAGCTTGCGGATCATGAGCCAGTTCATGAAGCTGTAGAGAACGACCATGATCAGTCCCGGAACCACCGTGGACAGGAAACAGGCGGCCACAGACTGCCAGGTGACCCAGGCATAGAGGATCATGGGTACGCTGGGGGGGATGAGCTGGCCTTCGACCGAGGCCGCGGAAATCAGGGCCGTAGCCTGACCGCGCGGATAGCCGCGATCGACCATGCGAGGGATCATGATGCTGCCGATGGCGGCCACGGCCGCGGTGCTGGTCCCGGCGATGGCCCCGAAGACGGCGGTACTGACGACGGAGACCGTGCCCAGACCGCTTTTCGTCCTGCCGAGAAGCGAATCCGAAATCGCTATCAGCCGGGCGGCCAGCCCTGTGGAACTCATGATTCCGCCCATGAGGATGAAAAACAGGACGCAGAGCACGGCCAGAGAGTTGATCTGGTTGAATCCGGTGGAAATAAGGAAAATCGGGCTGAAGCCCCCGGTGACGATCATCATGAACAAAACCGCGGCCATGAAGCAGAAGGGAACCGGGACACCAATGATCAGCAAAACCAGCAAAATCAGTAAGTCAACGGCAACAAGCATAATTCAACTGTCCTTTCCAGATAAGGGTGCAAAGACCTGGTTTTTTCCGAAACTCAGCCGGAGGTTGTCTATGAGTTCCGTTGTGAAATAGAGGCACATCAGTATAGAGCCGAAAAAAATGGCGCTCTGGCAAAGAACCATGGGCAGCAGCAAGGCCTGGGAGGTGGCCCCGCGGGTCAAGCCCCAGATAAAGTAGGGATAACTCCATTTGACCATGGTCGCGGCCAGAAAGACGGTGATTATCCCGGTTATGGAGCGGACCAGGGCCCGTGACCGGGGTGATTTGAACCAGAGGTGGATGAGTTCCGCCTTGATGTGGGTCCTTTCATAGGCCCCGTATGCCGCGCCGATAAAATAGAGCCAGATGGCGGTAAACAGAATCAGCTCTTCAACCCCGAACAAGGGCGAGCCCAGGACATAGCGCAGGAAGACTTCAACAAAGATCAGGGCTCCGACCAGACACCCCCCGGCAACCATGATCAGTTTCTGGACAAAAAGCAGGAGCTTCCATAAAAATACAAGAAATTTTTTCATTCCCGTCACCCTTATCCAGATTTGAAAAAACAGACAAATGTCTTTTTTTCAAATCCGGATATCGTTCGACTTCTATGGTTGCGGATATCCAGAAACAAAGCCCCTGAATAGCCATTCAGGGGCTTTATTTCCGGGTTATTCGACTTCCATGCCGACATTTCTCCGGCACCTGTCCACGATGGCCTTTCCAACCAGGCTTTCCAGCTCAGGCCAGACTTCGGTCCGGATTTTGTGGGCAAACCCTTTGAGCTGTTCATCTGTGGGCATGATGACCTTCATGCCGTAATCACGCATCTTCTGGCGATAGAGCTCATCTTCCTCCAGGAAGTAGTCCCAGCGGCCGTCTACCTGCTTCTGGGCCGCAGCCACGAGGATCTGCTGATCTTCTTCGGTCAGGCTGTTCCATAGATCCAGATTCATGATGAACCACCAGGGCTCAAGATAGTCGTTGTATTGGATCCAGACGCCCTGGATATCGCGGAATTGATAGCCCTGAAACGGAGGCCCGCCGCTTTCGCCCTCGGCCACGCCCCTTTCAATGGCGCTGTAGGCCTCGTTATAGGGGATGGTCGAAGGAATGTAGCCCAGGGCCTTCCAGGTCAGTTCGCAGGCCTTCAGGGGCATGACCCGGATTTTCATCTTGTTCGGCTTCATCTCCTCCCAGCCTTCTGGCTCCTCCCGGGTGGTCATCCCCGCCCAGCCGGCGGGATACAGGGCCAGACCCTTGATGCCCTGGTCCATGAGAAGCTCGCCGACCATGTTGTAGACCCAGCCGCCGACCCGATAGGCCTCTTTGGCCTCTTCGGTGTTGGTGAACATGTAGGGCATGTAGTATCCGATGTTCAGGCGGGGATCGTAGGTCGGAGCCAGGGGCAGCATGGCCATGTCCACATCGCCGCGCATGACGTACTCATTGATATTGACCCAGTCGCCCAGAACACTGCCTGAATAGACCTTGATCTCTATCCGGCCGTCGGTTTTCTCCTTGACTTCTTCGGCAAAGGCTACGCATCGTTCGTGGTGGTCGCTGTCGGCCGGCATGGTCTGCGCCAGGCGCAGCTTGTGTTTGTAGGCAGCGGCAGAAGAGGCCATACCGCTGAAAAACAGGGCCGCCATAACGAAACAGAGCACGAAAAACTTGCATTGGCGTGACATAAACTCCTCCTTGGTTCACAGGTTCATCAGACGGACAAAAGACCGGAAATCAAAAAGTTAGCACCTCCTTTGGGGTTGTATCGGTCCTGTTTCAGGACAAGAACCATTCGTCAGAATATATTGCAAATGGATGCAAGGCTCCGCTTCTTGGCCTCATTGACAATACTAGCTGAGGTAAGATAGCAGACAAACCGGAGAAGAGCAATAAAAAAGAGACGGTCAATGTTCAGACTTCGTACCAGCGTCTTGACACTTAATCGTAAGTTTTTAAAGTAATTGAAAATATTTTAAATGACTTCAGAATTGGACATAATATCGAAATTCGAAGCACGAAATTCGAAACAAACTTCAAATGACAAAAATTCAAAATTCAAAACTAAGAAAACGGATCGACAATTAATTGCTTCTATTTCTGTATTCTTTGAATCTTTGTTTTTGTCATTCGAGAATTTGAATTTCGTGCTTGTTTCGTATTTCGAATTTCGTGCTTAGAATTTATCATAACCTGATATTTGTCCAAAAAAATTATCCAAACCTTGGAGTACGGGAAAGAGCTCTGATGTCCGCTTCAGGAGCGGGAGACATGACCCGGTTCAAGGGAGCCGGAGTACAGGCGGATTTTGATAAGTCACCAAGGGGAATGTAAAGTGGACAAGCTAGAAAAATTGAGCTTTCAACAGGTGGTCAAACGGCTGGAGCGCTTTGAGTTTGAGCATTTTCAGAATTACCGGGCCATGTATTCCTCATGGCTGGGGGGGATCGTCACCGACCCGGCCCTGATGGTCATTCCCGTGGACGACCATATGGTCCACAGGGGAGACGGTGTCTTTGAGGCCTTAAAATGTGTTCGGGGAAAGATCTATCTCCTGGAAGAACACCTAAATCGTCTCCATACTTCCGCGGAGATGATCCAACTGGAGCGGCCCCTGAGCCAGGAAGACCTCAAAGACGCCATTCTGCAGACAATCAGAGCTTCCGGGGTTTCTGACTGTGTAATCCGGCTCTATATTTCCAGGGGGCCGGGCGATTTTTCTCCCAGGCCGGATCAGAGCATCGGCAGTCAGCTGTATATAGTCATCACCGATGAAAAGCCCAAGAGTCCGGAAAAATACGAGAAGGGATGTCTGGTCCTGACGAGCTCTATCCCGGTCAAAAAGACCTTTTTCGCCAATGTCAAGAGCTGCAACTACCTGCCCAACGTCCTGATGAAGAAAGAGGCGGTCGACGCCGGAGTGGACTACACCATCTCCATAGATGAGAAGGGGTTCATCGGGGAAGGGGGGACGGAGAACATCGGGATCATCTCCCAGGAAAACGAATTCCTGGTTCCGGGATTCGACCGGATTTTGCGGGGCACCACCCTGGTCAGGATCATGGATCTGGCTCGGGAACTTGTGGACCAGGGAGAACTCAAGGGGATAAGACAGACCGGGCTGAAACCCGAGGACGCCTATCAGGCCCGGGAGATGCTCATTTTCGGCACGACCACCGGTGTCCTGCCCGCGGTGTTGTACGACGGCCGAACCATTGGTACGGGGAAACCCGGGAAGTTTCAGCGTCTATTCCAAAAGCTGCTCACAGAGGACATGACCGGGAATGCCTCGTCCCTCACTCCGGTCTATCCGGTTTGAGCATATGAGGCTTATTCGGCTGCAGGCAGGTAGACGTGAATCGTGGTGCCCCGGCTTTTTTCCGAATCAACATACACATAACCCCGGTGTCTGCTGATGATGGATTGGACCAGAGTCAGGCCCAGCCCGATACCTTTTCGGGAGTACTGTTTCTTCGTGGAAAAATAGGGATCGAAGATCCTGCTCAGATGCTTTTGCCTGATGCCTGGACCCTGATCCTTGATCCAGATATGAACATAATCGCCATTTAGCATCAGGATGCCCTGTTGAGAGCCCCTTTCCCGAACGCAGATATTGCCCGCCCCGACCTCGACCTCTTGATTTTTGCCGCTTACGTCCCTGGCATTCAACAATATTCTGGCCAGGGCATTTTGGAGCTGGATCGGATCGGCCCGGACGGTGAGCAGATCATCGGACAAGGCAAACCGGATGTTGACCCGGGAACCGGTAAAGACATCTTCGGTGGCCTTGTAGAGAATCGGGGTCATAGAGACATAGGCCTCAAACTGGGGCACCGTCTTGCTCAGATCCATGAACTGCTGAGTCAGGGCTGTGGCGTCGTCACAAGCAAGCAAGGCCTGGGCTAGCGGCTCCCGACCGGGCTTTCTCTGCTCGCCCTGGAGCTTGGCCAGTTCGATATTGCCCCGGATGGCGGCCAGGAGGTTGCTGTAGTCATGGGCGATGCCTTTGGCCAGATTGGCCAGGACTTCGTATTTCCCGAAATTCGTGAGTTCCTTCTCAGCTTCCTTGCGCAGATCGATGTCTTGAAAGCTCCCCTGCCAAATAATTGCGCCGTCTCTGTCCTGAATGGTCCTGACGTGCTCTTCCACCCAGAAGGTCGAACCATCATGCCTTTTGGCCTCGAACTCGAAACCGCGGGCCAGTCCCTGACGAGCGAGAAGCTTTAAAAGACGTTCCCGGTCCTCCGGGTCCTGATAGAGGTCCGGAGTCCGGGTCTCGAGCAGGGTCTTTCTGTCCGGGTACCCGAGCATGTCGACCATGGCCTGGTTGCAGTCCAGGAGGCGGCAGTCCGGGGTTGACAGGTAGAGCCCGATGGGCAGCCCGTCGAAGAGTTCCTGGTACTTATCCTTGATAAGGCCCTTCTTCAGGGTCAGGTTTTCCTGACGCAGCTTGTCCAGCTCAGCAATCAGCTCTTGTTGTGTTTTGGTGCCTGCAGAGGTCATGTATTCTTAATTACCCGCCAAAGGCCGGAGGGAGAAGGCTGATCTCGGCCCCTTGGGGCAGCTGATCGTCCTCTTCCAGGATCCGGCCCCCGGCCGCGGCGATAACCTGGTGGGTATCCTCGATTTTCAATCTCTGCAGCAGGTCTTTGACCCTGGCCCCGGCAGGCAGCTCGACTTCCAGCAGATTATTCCCATGTTTTGCTGCCTGCATTTGCAAGGCCCCGAACAGCTTGACCCTGATCTTCACAGTCTTCAATTCTTCGCGTCCTGGTTTGTAAACTCAAAGACCCGGTCCAGATCCTGATCCGGGACGATAAAGACCGTGTTGTGCGGGGCCAGGGGTTCTTTTTTGAAAAAACCGGGCAGGCGGTCGTCTTTGCTGCTGAAACCGGCTTTGCGGTTGAACTCGCGTTCAGCCTGCAAGACCCGGATGCCGAGTTCCTGCATGTCCTTTTGCCGGAATTCGCGGCCCAGCCTGAGGGAAAGCATGTGCAGAAAAGCATCCAGGGTCTCCGTCTGCGAAAGCATGGCTCCGGCCAACAGACAGAGACCGGTGGAGTCCAGAAAGGCCATGGTTATCTGGGCCTGCCTGGAGGCCTCCACCTGGCCCTTAGCCGCCAGGGGGTCCATTTTTTTGGACAGATAGTTTCCCAGGAGGTTTCCAGCCGTATGATCGGCACCCATGGTGGAGGTGGCGTAGGTCACCCCATTGCCCTGCATGGCCCTGGGATCGTAGGCCGCTATACTCTGATTCTTGACAGCCGGAATCCGGTCGTGACCCAGAAAAGCGCCCACCGCGGCCGGTCCGTTCCCGATGACCCGGCCGAGTTCGCTTCCCTGGGCTGTTTCTTCCAAGAGATCCAGGGTTGCCTGTTGCTCTCCAAACGGAATGTGCCCGGCATCCATGGCCACGGCCAGGGCCACCCCTGTGTTCATGGTGTCCAGCCCGATGTCGTCGCAGAGGAAATCCAGCCTGGCCAGGCAATCCAGGTCGTCGATACCGGTCATCCCGCCCATGGACCAGAGGGTTTCGTATTCCAGGGAGCCGGTCAGGTAGGCGCCTTGCTGGTCGTGATAGACATTCGAACAGTTGATGACGCAACGGCTGCATCCCCCGTGGGTGGTGATCCCGCCGCGCTCTTTGATAGTCTCGGCCAGTTTCTCCCCGCTGATCCGTTCCCAATGGTCCATCTGACCCCTGGTGGCATTGTAGCTGGGGAAAGCCCCCAGGGAGTTGACCGGGCCCACCAGGCCCGCGGTCCCCAGGGAAGGAAGCATTTTCCCGGTAAAGGGGTTTTCCCTGAGCCCCCGGGCAAAGGTTTTGGCCGCTGCCTTGAAATCTTTTGGTTCTTTCCAGGAAGACAGTCCCTTGGTTGGTGGTTCCACTACCAGGGCCTTGATCCCCTTGGAACCCATGACCGCTCCCAGACCGCCTCGGCCGGCGGCCCGGCAGGGCCTGCCTTCCGTATCCGAGGACTGGATGGAGGCTGATCGCAGCTGCATCTCCCCGGCTGGTCCGATGCCGAGGAAAGAGACACCGGAACCGAACTCACGGCTGATTTTGTCCGCCAGGGCATAGGTCCTGAGGCCCTGGTATTCGTTGGCCGGGACCAGAGAGGGCCGCCCCTGTCCGTCTATCTTGAGGAGAAAAAGGCCGCCTGTCTGGTCCGCACCCTCAAGGACCAGGGTCAGCTCCATCTGTCCCAGAAGGCTGCCGATGGTTCCCCCGGCGTTGCTCTCCTTGATAGTTCTGGTCAAAGGGCTCTTGGCCCCGACGGAGATGCGGCAGGTATTGACCAGGCTGCTCCCGGCCAGGATTCCGGGGGCGACGATGAGCTTGTTCCCGCTTCCCAGCGGATCGCAATCAGCCGGGACCTCGCTGTTGATCAGCATCGAGCTGAGCCCTCTGCCGCCAAGTCCCGAAAAAGCGGCGGGAATGTCTTCCATCCGTGTCGTTTTTTCAGTCATGTCCACTCTGATAATTCGCATCTATTCTCCTTCATACTTACGGTCGTCATATATTGAGGTTTGCCTGTTCGAAAATCCTGGCAGCTGATGCTTGAAATTTCGGAGCCTTGCAATTTATTCCTCCCGTAAGTATCTATATTATTTCACTCAAGCCAGGGAAAAAAAGAACAGATCGTCCTTTTCGGTTCTCTGTATTTTGCCTTTTTCTTCCAGAAAACGCAGGTGGGCCACGGCCTCTCCGGTGGCAAACCACTGCTGGGTCACCGGAAAATCGTCCCATGAGTCGCAGTCCAGATCCCAGGTCATGGCGGCAGCCACTTGATAGGGGGTGGCCTCGTTTTTGGCCAGGCAATCCAGGGCTTCATCTATTCTTTGTTCGTGGTGTTCCCGCAGCTGCCTGACCCTGGTCCCGAGATCCCGGAACAACTCCCTGTGGCCGGGCAGGACCTGGTCTACCTGCAATCCGGCGAGCTTGTCCAGGCTATCCAGATAGTCCTGGAGAGGGTTCTGGTCATTGGACCAGCACTGAATGTTCGGGGTGATGTCGCCCAGAATGTGGTCGCCGGAAACCAGTATCTTCCGCTCTGGTTCATACAGGCAAAGATGCCCCGGAGAGTGCCCCGGGGTGTGCAGACAATAAAGATTATACCCGGAACAGGTCAAGACTGCATCTTCCGTCAACAGGGTCAGCTCCGGGATCTGATCGGATCTGAACTTGAAGCCCGGGTGTCTGTCCAGGGCCGTTCGCAGCAACTCAGCAGGGAACCCGCAGGCTTTGGCGTAGTCGAGCATGGGGTCGAATCCGGCCCAGTTCCTGATGACGTCAGCGTCGAAGCGGTTCAAGGAGACGCGCCTCCCCGGACTGACCAGCCTGGAAGCCAGGCCGATGTGATCGACGTGGAGATGGGTGATGAACAGGTCTGTTTTGGAAAGATCGACCTTGAGTTCCTGCAGCCCGCTTTGCATGGCCTGCAGGCACTCCGGCCGGTTCAGGCCGGTGTCGATGAGCAGATTGCGCTCTTCTCCCTTGATCAGATATGAGTTCAGCTCCTTGAGCGGGGTGTCCGGCAGGGGGATCCGCATCCGGAACCAATTGGGTGCGATTTCTTCAGGCATCGTTTTGTTCAAGGAGACTGTTTTTCAGAGTCTCGATCTGTTCCTGGTCGATCTCCGCCTTTTGTTTCAAATAGGCCGACACAGAGCCGTAGGAAGCATGGATATGTTCAAGGACGCAGAGCATGGCCTCTCGCGGAGCGCTCAAATAAGGGTCAAGACGGTCGGTGTCCAGGCCGAGGGACTCAAAGTAGCGGTAGACCCTGGGGAGAAAGGCTTCCAGATAATGATTGGAGAGTCCGTGGTCAAAGAGGACCGTCTCTTTCGGGACCCCCAGGGCGAGCAGAATCAATCCGGCACAGATCCCGGTCCTGTCTTTTCCGGCTGAACAGTGAAAGACCAGGGGATCCTGGTCCTGAATCAGGCGCTGGATCACGACTGCCCATCTGTCGGCCGAATGTTCGATATTCTTCAGATACCCGTCGGTCATGTACGAGGGGGTCAACCAGTCCAGGTCCTTTTTTTCGATCCGTTTCATGGCTTCGACCGCATCCACTGTGCCCAGGATCATCGGCAGGTGCAGGTACTCGATCCTTCCGTTGTCCGGGATACTGTCCGGCGTGTGCCTGACTTCTGAACTGGAGCGGAAGTCGCAGATCAGCTTGAGATTCATACTCTGCAAGGTCCTGTGGTCTCGGGGCGTGAGGTTGGCCAGGTTGTCCGATCTGAATATCCGGCCCCATTTGACCCGGAAACCGTCTTCGGTCTTGTACCCGCCCAGATCCCGAAAATTGAAGGTCCCTTCCAGAGGAACCAGTCTCTCCGCCGTCTTGCCCAGGGTCTTGTCCTTCGCCCTCAGGGTAAAATAGTAACGGGTGCTCGGTTCTAACCCCCGGATGTCGACCCAGGTTCGTCCGGAAACGAAACACTCCCCGGCCGGACCGCTTCTTCCGTCGGGAGAGTCTGTCCAGGAAACCGAAACTTCGTCTGTAGAATCATCGGACTGCCAACTGATCCGGACAGTGGTTTCATAGAGCCTGGCCGCATTGATATTTCTTACATTCATGGGCATTAAGACTTTACGCTAGAAAGTTGATAATCAAATATCCGGCTGCGTCCTCAGGACGTCTGAGCAAAGGACGCAACCGGATACTGCTCAACGAACAACACATTCGAGCAGTATATAGCCTAATTTTGTTTTTTCATCAAATATCCGGTTTGAGCCTTCGGATTTAAGGTCCGAAGGCTCAAATCGGATAAGGGACCTGCTGTAGTCTTCGATTTCCGGGTTGCATTTTGTGCGGTCTTCAGGTATTTAATCACATCAACCCTGAGAAGCCGGCTTCAAGACTTTGCCCGAAAGGGTTTTATCCATGGTCCGGTCGACTATGTTCAGAAGTACCAAGAGCTGAGCCCTGGCCGGGCTGAACCGCAACACAGGAGGAGAACATGAAGTTGTACAAACTCATCGCAATGGCGGTGGTCACTCTGTTTTTGACCACCACCGGCCTGGCTCTGGCAGCCGGGACTCTGGAAACGGTTCAGGAGAGAGGATCTCTCAAGGCCGGGGTCAACGGCGGGGTGTACGGGTTCAGTATGCCCAATGACAAAGGGGTCTGGGAAGGACTGGACGTGGACACGGCCAGGGCCGTGGCCGCAGCGGTCCTCGGAGATGCCGGCAAGGTGAAGTTCACGGCCCTGACCGCTGTCCAGCGCCTGCCCGCCTTGCAGTCGGGAGAGATCGACGTCCTCTGCCGGAACACCACCCAGACCCTGACCCGGGAGACCAAGAACGGACTCAACTTCGTGCAGGTCAACTTCTACGACGGTCAGGGGTTTCTGATCCCCAAGGATCTCGGGGTGGACAGCGCCATGCAGCTCGACGGGGCTACAGTCTGTGTCCTCCCGGGCACAACCACGGAGATGAACGCGGCCGATTTCTTCAAGGCCAACAATATGAGTTGGAAACCGGTGGTCATAGAGAACACCTCTGAGCTGAACAAGGCCTTTTTTGCCGGGCGCTGCGACGTACTGACCTCTGATGCCTCACAGTTGGCCGCCCAGAGGGCCGTGGCTCCGAATCCATCGGATTACAAAGTCCTGCCGGAAATCATCTCCAAAGAGCCCCTGGCCCCGGTGGTCAGGCACGGCGACGATCAGTGGTACGATATCGTCAACTGGACAGTCATGGGTCTGATCAATGCCGAAGAGCTGGGCATCAATTCAGAGAATGTAGATGAAAAGCTCAAGAGCAACGATCCGAAGATCAAGCGCTTTCTCGGGGTCACCCCGGGTATGGGACAGGCCCTGGGTCTTGACGACGAATTCATGTACAGGGCCATCAAGCAGGTCGGGAACTACGGCGAGATATTCGAACGCAACGTAGGACCGGAGACCGATCTTGGCCTGGACAGAGGTCTGAATGCACTCTGGACAGAGGGCGGCCTGATGTACGCCTCTCCTTTCAGATAAGACCGGATCCCGCCCGGGACGGTCTGTGAACCGGCCCGAGGGATAAAAGCGAGGAAACAAACAGGGAGACAGGGACTCGTCCTGTCTCCCTGTTATACGTACGGGCTTCCTTTATTTTATACTTGCGCGAAAATTCAGGTACATGAACACTGCTGCTACCGCATCCGAGAAAGTCCCTTTCTGGCTGGATCCCAGGAAGAGGTCCTTCATGTTTCAGATCTTCATTTTCTTGCTGGTGGGTCTCCTGGCCTATTACCTGGTCTCCAATATGCTTTTCAACATGGAAAAGCAGCATATTGCTTCCGGCTGGGGTTTCATGCAGAAGGAGTCGTCCTTTGAGATCGGGGAGTCCCTGATCCCTTACTCTTCATCCAATTCCTACGGACGGGCCCTCCTGGTCGGGGCCCTGAATACCCTGCTCGTGGCCTTGATCGGGAATGTGATCACCCTGGTTCTGGGGACGGTTATCGGCATCGCCCGGATCTCTACGAATTGGCTGGTCTCCAAGCTGGCCGGCATTTATATCGAAGTCATGCAGGACATCCCGGTCCTGTTGCAGCTGTTTTTCTGGTACGCGATTTTTTATGAGATCTTCCCCTCCCCCAGGCAGGCCCTGTCTCCGATAAAAGGGGTTTTTCTCTGCAACCGGGGGGCAATTTTTGCGGTTCCGGCAGCGCATCAGGCCTGGGGATACATGCTCATTGCCCTGGCCGTGGCCAGCCTCCTGGTCTTTTTTCTCAAACGCTGGGCCAAAAAGCGTCAGGATCAAACAGGCCGCCGCTTTCCCGTCTTTTCGGCTTCCCTGCTCCTGATCCTGGGACTGCCCTTTGTGGTCTGGCTGGTGAACGGGTCACCGACCGAAATGAGCGTACCGGAATTGAGAGGATTCAATTTTCAAGGGGGCATGGCGGTCAGTCCGGAATTCGCCGCCCTCCTGCTGGGACTGGTCCTGTACACCTCGGCCTTTGTGGCTGAAGTGGTCCGGGCCGGGATACAATCCGTGAAAAAAGGCCAGACCGAAGCCGCCATGTCCATCGGCCTGAGGCCGAACCTGGTTCTGACCCTGGTCATCCTTCCCCAGGCCATGCGGGTCATCATCCCGCCGCTCATCAGCCAGATGCTGAACCTGACCAAGAACAGTTCCCTGGCCGTAGCCATCGGATACCCGGATTTCGTGTCCGTGGCCAACACCACCATCAATCAGACCGGCCAGGCAGTGGAAGGGGTGGCCCTGATCATGGCCGTCTATCTCATCTTCAGCCTTTCCACCTCTTTGTTCATGAACTGGTACAATAAGAAAGTGGCCCTGGTGGAACTTTAACCCGGATAAACCGGAATTCGAAACGCGGAACGCGGAGCGCGGAATTCGGAACGCGGAGCTCGGAACATGGAACGCGGAACTCGGAATGGGGAGCTCGGAACGCGGAGCGCGGAATTCGGAACGCGGAGCTCGGAACGTGGAACGCGGAACTCGGAATGGGGAGCTCGGAACGCGGAACTCGGAGCTCGGAATGCGGAGCGCGGAATGCGGGAAAAAGAAAAAAGAGACAGGCTCCGCATGAAATTTTATTCTATCTTATGATAGGATTAAAGGCATAAGTCACTAACATGGACAGAGCACTCAATGATACAGGGCAGCCCGCCGCTGCCAGAAGACCTCCGATTATCAAAATCAACGTCCTGGCCTGGATGAAGGCCAATCTCTTCAATGGCTGGTTCAATTCCTTGCTCACGCTGGTCGTTCTCTATCTGCTCTGGAAAATCGTGCCCCCCCTTATCGAGTGGGCCTTTATCGGCAGTCTCTGGACCGCTGCTGCCGGGGCCTGTCAGCAAAGCGACGGGGCCTGCTGGTCGGTTATCTCCCACAACTTCAGGTTCATTATCTTCGGTTTCTACCCGTATGATCAGCACTGGCGGCCCTTGATCGCCATGCTCCTGCTCTTCGGCCTTATTTTCTACAGCCGGGATCGAAAGCGGTGGCGAAAGTCCCTGATGTACTACTGGATTCTGGGTCTGGCGACCATGGGGATCTTGATGAAGGGTGGGATCTTCGGTCTGCAACCGGTGGAAACCACGCAATGGGGAGGCTTGCCTTTGACCCTGCTTCTCTCGGTGTTCGGACTGACAGCCGCCTACCCCCTGGGCGTGATCCTGGCCCTGGGTCGGCAGTCAACCATGAACGGGGTGCGTCGCCTCTGCGTGGTCTACATTGAACTGATCAGGGGTGTACCGCTCATCAGTCTCCTGTTCATGTCCTCAATCATCTTTCCCCTGTTCCTGCCCGAAGGGGTGACCATCAATAAGATCTTGAGGGCCCAGGTGGCCATTATCCTCTTCACCGCGGCCTACATAGCGGAGGTGATCCGGGGCGGTCTGCAGGGCATGCACAAGGGCCAGTACGAGGCGGCAGATTCCCTGGGGCTCAATTACTACCAGGCCATGCGTTTGATCATCCTGCCCCAGGCCCTGAAAATGGTCATCCCGCCCACGGTCAGTATCCTGATCTCCGCCTTCAAGGATACCTCCCTGGTGGTGATCATCGCCCTGTTCGACGTCCTCAAGACGTCGCAGACGGTCCTTTCCGATCCGAAATGGATGGGCTACAGTCCAGAGGTCTATATATTCGTCTCCATCTTCTACTTCCTGGGCTGTTTTTCCATGGCCAGCTACAGCCGGAAACTGGAACGGGAGCTGGATACGAACCGCTAGGGTTTATGATATATTTCACCCATTTTGGTTTTTAGATAAAGCGGCAGTGATTCCTGACTTCAGCTGCCATTGTACGATACAAGTCTGAAGTTGGATCAGTATAGAAAATGCAGGCTGGAATTGTTATTTAAAATACAGATACTTACGAGAGGAATCAATTGCAGAAAGCCGAAATCGAAAATCTTGACGACCAGAACTTTCGAAATAATGAAAACCTCAATTTACGACGAGCGTAAGTATAGCTATGCAACAAGTAAGAGATGAAACGTTTCAGGATAGGGGGCAGGGGCCTATTGTGGAAATATCGGGCATGAATAAATGGTTCGGTGAATTTCATGTCCTCAAGGATATCGATCTGGCGGTGGAAAGAGGCGAACGGATCGTGGTCTGCGGTCCTTCCGGTTCTGGCAAGTCCACCCTGATTCGCTGCATCAATCGTCTTGAGGAGCATCAGCAGGGAAAGATCGTGGTGGACGGCATCGAGCTGACCAATAACGTCAAGAACATAGAAAAAATCCGGACAGAGGTGGGAATGGTCTTTCAGGATTTCAATCTTTTCCCTCATCTGTCAATCATGGAAAACCTGGCCCTGGGCCCGATCTGGGTCAGGAAAGTGCCCCGCTTCGAGGCCGAAAAAACCGCCATGCATTATCTGGAAAAAGTGCGCATCCCGGAGCAGGCCCATAAGTATCCGGGGCAGCTTTCAGGCGGACAGCAGCAGCGGGTGGCCATTGCCCGCAGCCTGTGCATGAAGCCGAAGCTCATGCTCTTTGACGAGCCAACGTCGGCCCTGGATCCGGAAATGATCAAAGAGGTCCTGGATGTGATGATCGAACTGGCCCGGGAGGGGATGACCATGATGGTCGTCACCCATGAAATGGGTTTCGCCAAGAGTGTGGCTCACAGGGTGATGTTTATGGATGACGGATACATAGTGGAAAGCAAACCCCCGGAGGAGTTTTTCTCTCACCCTGAACACGAGCGGACCAAGCTCTTCTTGAAGCAGATATTGTAATTTTCTGTTTGAGCCTCAGAGCTTTCAGCCTGAAGGCTCAAACAGAAAATTACATAACGATAAATAATTATATTTATGAATGATAAAATGATAAAAAGGGCCATCCAGTTTTTGCGTACTATCAGTTGCCTCATTCTCTTGTCCGTCATTCCGGAGGAGGCCGGAATCCGGTCAGATGATGCTATGATATAAGTCCTTTCAAGCAGGGTGCCATTTTTCTAGCTCGCCAAAATGTATACGGCAGGGCCCTTATCCACTTCCTGTATTCTTTCTCCTGGATTCCGGCCTTCGCTCTTCTATTCGGCCCCATGCTCTTACGTATCATTCTGAAATGTTATGCATTCTAGTTCCCCTCCCTGGCCAGGGGAGGGTCGGTCAAAGCGGCCGGAATGTCACAGCAGCGGCCGAAATCTCTAACCAAACTATATGGATTTTAAACAAATCAGGCCTGCTGAAGTAAAGGGATTCTTCACTCGCCACAGTTAAATGCGCTTCGCTTACAGAGATTTAACCGGGCAGGCAGACTCGTTCAGAATGACAAGCAAAGGTAAACGCTCAATAGTGTCATTCTGAGTGAGTCTGCGAACGAAGAATCTCTCTGCCAAGGGCAGGGTTATTCAATATGCACGAAGTTTCTATCTCGATCAACCTGGCAGCTGAGGACTTGAGCTTTATTGTAACAGCATGCATGTGTATTGTAATAAATATTCGATAGTTAAATGTCAGCTTTGCCTCTGGCAAAGCTGACACATAATTAATTAATATATAAGAATTTACTGGCCTGCAGTTTGACACATCATGCTGAAGTCCGTCTTTGCCAGTATGATCAATGGAGAAACTCAACAGTTTTTTTAGGATCGGCACCCTCTTTTCGAACCGGGCATCAGGGTTCTCTTGCGCGCCCCTCGCTGAGAGGTTCTCTGGTTTTCTTTGGCTCGCGACATGGGGGAAACCGGACCGTGTCTCATGACTAAAACCATAAATCC
>JAIPER010000032.1 GCA_021737115.1 Desulfohalobiaceae bacterium | reverse complement strand
AAGTTCCGGGAGGGATCTTCATTTCGACCCTGCCTTCCAGGGTGGGGACGCTGACCTTTGTCCCCAGGGCGGGCTCCCAGGGGGCCAGGGGCAGATCGAGCACGATGTTTTTGTCTTCGACCCCGAACAGGTGATGCGGTTTGAGTTGAATCCTCAAAAAAAGATCTCCGGGCTTGCCGCCGCCAACTCCAGGATTGCCCTGGCCGGCCAGGCGGATCTTCGAACCGTTGGCCACTCCGGGAGGGATATTCACCTCCAGATTCTTGGTGCTCACCCGGGGAGTCCCGTCCGGTCCCACCACTCTCTCCTGGAGGGAGATGTTCTTGCTGCCGCCCGTGTACGCCTCTTCCAGGGTCAGGCTGATCGTGGTCTGGGCGTCTTCCCCTTTCTGGGAGAAATGGCCCCCCCGGGAAAACCCGGGACCCTGGCCCTGGCTGAATCCCCGGGAGCTGAAGCCCCGTCCGCCTTTCTGCCCGAAGAGGTCGCCGAAGATGGTGGAAAAGAAATCACTGAAGTCGTCTCCTGCCTGGCCGGGTCCTCCTCCGCCAAAGGTGAAGCGCATGTTTTCATACCCAGGCGGCGGCTCGAAATCCTGACCATGCTGCCAGTCGGCGCCGAGCTGGTCGTAGCGCTTCCTCTTGTCCGGATCCTTCAAGACCTCATAAGCCTCATTGACTTCCTTAAACTTCTTTTCCGACTCAGGATCGTTGTTGGTTAAATCTGGATGGTACTTCCGGGCCAGCTTCTTAAAGGCCTTGCCGATCTCCTCTTTGCTCGCATCTCTGGATACACCCAGGATTTCATAGTAATCTTTATACTCAACCATAATCTGACCTCGGAACGTTCGGTTTGAATTGTCAGCACTGCCTCTGGCAGTGCTGACATATAACTATTTATTTTTCATTAAAATACTAGCAACACAGTATGCTGTAGATAGAGAATCCACAACTGCCAGTTTGATCAATAACTTGCTTAAACATAAAACCTAATTCCGGGAAGTCAAGGACATAACGATCCCGGATCAATATAGCAGGCTTCTTACAAGATATACTTACGGCCGTCAAAAATTGAGGTTTTCATTATTTAAATTTATCAGATAGATACCAGAAGTTGGCCCAGGATAAAACCCCTGTCTCTCATGACCCAGGAAAGTTTTCATTGACGGCAGATAAAAAGCGCAAATTATGCCAACTTCTGGTATATCAGCCACGATTTTTCTTGACAAAGGATCAAACACAACTTATCTCAATGTGCTTGTGAACAAAATGGTATCCCTTTTCCAGGTCTGAGACTTTTTGTCCAGGCAATAATTTAAAATAAAAGCCTTGGGAGGTATATAACACATGGCCAACGGAAATCTTGCTGAAAAGGCAACCACCACTGAAAGGGGTGTCGAGATAAACGGAATGCTCATGGAGCCGGTGATTGACAAGTGCAACGGATGCGAACGGATAGTCTCCATCCAGGAAGAGCAGTACTGCAGCAGTTACCCTCAGCCGTCCATGAAATGGCGTCATGGCGCCTGCAATTTCGCCACCCACATCAAAGCCAGTGTCGACAAGTCAGGTGAAGTGAAGATCAACCCCATCAAGGCCTCGAAACGGGCGGCCCGCAAAAAATAACTACCGCGGTCCTGCTCATTCCAGGCCCCGGCCATCCCGACAACATTTACCAACAGCCATCATCTGCTTTCATTGACCGGTATCATCCGGGGCGGTCAGGACATGGACCGCCCCGTCCCTGATCAACATCACCCGCCGTCGTTTCTCTTTTCCGGCAGTTCCAAAGGGATTGGCGTTTCCGTGCTCTTCGTTTTTGAACCAGGTGGGAGTCATGAATCAGCATCCTCCTCGAAATATTTTTCAGATTCATGCGGGAAGGCCTCTGGCCGCCCTGCCCTATCTCATCGGACTGGCCGCGACCTGGTTCGGTTTCGCCAATCCGCTCTGGCACTTCCCCCCTTTGCTGCTGTTCTATCCGGCCGTCCTCGCCTACCTCGCCCGGACGAGCCGGTCGCCTCGCGAAGCCCTGAAGAGAGGCTGGCTGGCCGGAGGTCTGAGCTATACCGCCTGCCTATATTGGGTGGTCGTTCCGGTCCACTACTTCGGACCGCTGCCCTGGATTCTGTCCCTGCCCTGCCCCATCCTGCTCGGGGCCTACCTCGGGCTGTATCCGGCCGTGTTTGTTTTCGCCCTTCACCTGGCCGGCCGAAGATTTTCCTGGTTTTGGCTGGGTCTGTTCGGCGGACTGGCCTGGATCATCCTGGAGTGGGTGCGCAGTCATTTTTTGAGCGCTTTCCCCTGGCTGACCCTGGCCCAGGGGTTCGCCCCCTGGACCGCAGCCATTCAGGCAGTTAAATTCATCGGGGGACTCGGTCTCTCCGGGTTGATTATCCTCCCGGGGATCTGGATCGCGGCGGGTTCCCGGAAGAAATCGGCCTCGGCCTGGCTCTCTACCCTGGCGCTCATCCTGGCCGTCCTTGGGCTTGGCATCTGGGAGTTGAACAAACCCCCGCTGCAAACCGGCCGCACCTTTCAGGCCCTCATCGTCCAGGGCAATATCGAG
This sequence comes from Desulfohalobiaceae bacterium, assembly GCA_021737115.1. Taxonomy (GTDB): domain Bacteria; phylum Desulfobacterota; class Desulfovibrionia; order Desulfovibrionales; family Desulfothermaceae; genus JAABTT01. The sequence goes on along the minus strand of JAIPER010000032.1, from coordinate 13,366 downwards.
CAAAACGTCAAATGGAGCCCCGGCTTTCAAAAAAAAACCGTGAAAACCTATCTGGACCTGAGCCGCCGGGGTCTCCAGGGTTTTGATCCGGATCTGATCATCTGGCCGGAGACCGCCATGCCTTTCTACCTCAAGGATGAGAGCCAGCTGACCGCTCTGATCAGAGAGTTCTGCAAAAATCACGGGGTACCCCTGCTCACCGGGGCTCCGGGGTATGACCCCCGGCCGGGCGGAGGCTACCGACTCTACAACCGGGCCTACCTGTTCAATGAACAGGGGGAGATCGACGGGTTCTACGGCAAAGAACATCTGGTTCCCTTTGGAGAATACGTGCCCCTGCCGGATTTTATTCCCTTTCTCGACAAGCTGGTCCCTGGTATCTCCGATTTTTCCCCTGGCAAGCGGACCAAGCCCCTTCGAACAAAAAAACTTGCCTTAGGGATCTTGATTTGTTATGAAATAATATTCGATAATCTTGTAGCCGAGCGGGTGGAAGAAAACAGCAATGTTCTGGTCAACCTGAGCAATGACGCCTGGTTCGGACGAACTTCCGCTCCAAAGCAGCACCTGCATCAGGCGGTACTCCGGGCAGTGGAGCAGGGACGCCCTGTCCTGCGGGCCACCAACAGCGGGATTTCCGCGGCGATCACCTCCCGGGGCAATATCCGGCAACGTTCCGGACTGTTCACAACCGCGGTCCTGCAAACCGACCCGATCAGGACCCAGTCCAGTCGGACGTTTTTTTCCCGGCAGCGTGAGTTGATCCTGGCTGGCTTTGCAGTCCTGTTCCTGATTCTGGTCTTGGCCGGCGCAAGGCTGGAGCGGAAAGTGAGGAGATCAGAAGCATAAGGCATAGAGCATGGGGCATAGGGAATAATGCAGTGAGTCAGTAAGTCGGTGAATCAGTGAGTCAGTGGGGGAAAGGCATAAGGCATAGGGCATATTCCAGGGGTCAGTAGTCAGAGGTCAGCCCTGCCTCTGGCAGGCCTGACATATAACCATCCAATATTTATTGTAATACACAGGAATGCTGCTACACTAATAAAGCTCAAGTCCACAGCTGCCAGTTTGATCGGGATAGAAATTAAAAATTTATCAAATTAATATCCAGTTCTTTCGTTTTGTCCGGTGGACAAAACGAAAGAACTGGATAAGGGAAAGACCATGCAAGAAAAATTAGTTCAATACACCGACTTAAAGAAAAGAGCCCTGGAGGCCATTGAACAGTTCGACTCCCTCTGGAGGCGTCTTTGACCTCGAGCAGACCAGACACCGACTGGGCGAACTCGAACAGTTCCTGAGCAACCCTGATATCTGGAACGATCCGGACCGGTTTACCCCCTATCTTCGGGAAAAGAGCGCTCTCTCCACCTGGATGGAAGAACTGACAGGTCTGCAGGAGGATAAAAAGAGTCTGGAAGAATGGCTCGAACTCACGGATGAGGAGCAGAGCCCGGATTTTATCAAGGCCCTCTCGGATCAGCTCAAGATCCTGGAAAAAAAACTGCAGAAGATCGAACTCAAGACCCTGCTTTCCAAAGAAGAGGACAAGGCCGACGCCATTCTGGAGATCCACCCCGGGGCAGGAGGGACCGAGGCCCAGGACTGGGCCGAGATGCTGCTGCGCATGTACACCCGCTGGGCCGAGGACAACGATTTCAAAACAGAACTCCTTGATTTTCTGCCAGGGGAAGAAGCCGGAGTCAAAAGCGTCACCCTCGGACTGGAAGGGACTTACGCCTACGGGCTCCTCAAAGGGGAGCAGGGCATCCACAGATTGATCAGGATTTCCCCCTTTGACTCCTCCGGACGGAGGCACACCTCCTTTGCCTCTGTGGATGTCTATCCAGACCTCAGCCAGGAAATCCAGATAGAAGTCAGGGATGAAGATCTCAGGGTGGACGTTTTCCGGTCCAGCGGTCCCGGGGGACAGTCGGTGAACAAGACCAGTTCCGCCGTCAGGCTGACGCATCTGCCTTCGGGCATCGTCGTCCAGTGCCAGAATGAAAAATCACAACACCGGAACAAGGATGCGGCCCTGAAGATTCTCAAGGCCAAGCTCCATGAGATAGAGATCCAGCGGCAGGAGGATGACAAGCAGTCAAAATATGCCGAAAAAAGCGCCATCGCCTGGGGAAGTCAGATACGAACCTACACCCTGCAGCCCTATCGTCTGATCAAGGATCATCGGACCAATTCCGAGGAAGGGAACGTGGAAAAGGTCCTGGATGGAGGCCTGGACACATTCATCCGGAACTATCTGCTTTACCTGCACTCCTTGAAAGGCAGTGCCTGACCTCAGGACCCCAAAAAAATCTTCCTTTTTCCGATCAAGGCTTTTTCGAAGCAAGTATTTTAATTATATTGTTTTTTATATCAAAAACACACGATCAGAGCACATGTCTAAGTGTTTTTTTTTGCTCAAGTGTCAAATAAACCCTTGACAAATTTTCTCATTTTGAACAATATAATGAATTCAAGGGGTAAAGCGATTTACCCGTCATTTCCCTAAACGCATAGGAGGAGGAAGAGATGAATAAAAGCCAATTGATCAAAACCCTGGCTGAACGGCTGTCCATTTCGATGGATGAAGCCACAATTATCGTCAGTACGTTTTTCGATTCGATCAAGGAGGCCCTGAAAGACGGCAAACGGGTCGAAATCAGAGGGTTCGGCAGCTTCAAGATCAAGGAATACCAGGGCTACACCGGAAGAAACCCCAGTACCGGCGAACTCGTCAAGGTCAAGCCTAAAAAACTGCCCTTTTTCCGTGTTGGAAAGGGCTTACGGGAGTATCTAAACCAAAGATGAGACTCTGCACTACTTTCCTGTTCTTCCTGCCCATTCTGCTTTTTTTCTGGGGGGCTGGGCCTGCGCATTCCGAGTCACAGGGACTTGTTGTCGTTTACAGCGCCAACACCTTCGGCAAGCATACACCCTGTCCAACCTGAGGCTCAAAGACAATCGGCGGTTTGGCCCGGCGGGCCACCCTCTTGCAGAGCTTACGGGAGGAATCCGGAACCGGGGATGAAAAATTCCTGGCGGTTGCCGGCCCTTACGAGTTCGAGCGAATCCAAAAGATCCGGCACCCTGATGCGCACTACGCTCGACTCGCCCGCGCCTTCGCCCGCCTCGACTACGATCTGGGCATGCTCTGTTCCGTCGAGGCCCAGACACTGAGATCATTGGACATCCCTTACCCTTCCAACTGGTTTCCGGTCGAAAACCACCCCCTGATCAAGACCATCCGTCTCCAGGACCGGGCCAGCATCGGCTTTATCCTTCTGCCCGTGCCTGAGGAGGATGCAGTCTGGTCTGAAACCCAAAACAGGGCCGTCAGAGCGGTGGAAAAAAACAAAGGCCGGGTGGATCTCCTGTTCGGCATCAGTCCCTGGGGCAAAACCAGGGAACAGGAATTTCTGGAAAGGCATCCCGGGACTTTCGATATCCTCCTGGGCGGCGGACCGGGCGGAGGCGTCAGGCAACGGTTTTCCGAAGACCGAAAGACGCTCTGGGTCCGTCCCTATCGTAAGGGCAAGACAGTGAGTAAAATCACTCTCCCCGATCAAGAGCAGTTGAGGCCTGAGTCCGGTTGGCGTCCAGAGGAAAACGTCAAGGTCGAGACCATCGCCCTGAGCGAAGAGATCCACGCCGACCAAGAGATTACCGCTATCTTTCGACAATGACGGACCGAAACTAAAATCCGGACGACACCGTATCATTTCAAAAAATATGGCCAAGCGCCCTGGATCAGAGAAGATGAGTAGTAATCGTATGACCATCCCTTTTTACAAAATGCAAGGCAGCGGAAACGACTTTATCCTCGTGGACAACAACCGGCTGAAAATCGAGCGGCAGGCCATGGATGACTGGGCCAGGAAACTGTGCGCCAGGTCCTTTGGGATCGGGGCCGACGGCCTCATCTTTTTAGAGTCCCCGCCTGCTGAATCCGAAGCGGATTACTGCTGGCACTTTTACAATTCCGACGGCTCCCGGGCGGAGATGTGCGGCAACGGCTCCCGCTGCGCCGCCAGACTGGCTTATGAACTCGGGCTGGCCCCGGCCGGACACATCATAGGGACCGATGCGGGTGCGATCAAAGCCGAAGTCGATCCGGCGGGCAAAGAGGTCAAAGTCCAACTCACCAAACCCCGGGATCTGAAACTGGACATCCCTATCAGCCTCGACTCCGGACGAAAGATTACGGTCCATTTCGTCAACACCGGTGTTCCCCATGTCGTCTATTTCTCCCCTCGGGCCTTTACAGAGAACCTCGAGGAAATGGGACCGGCCATCCGCTATCACCCGCGCTTTGCTCCGGCCGGGGCCAATGTCAACTGCGTGGAAATCAGGAAGGATGAATCGATCTTTCTTCGAACCTATGAGCGGGGCGTGGAAGACGAGACCCTGGCCTGCGGCACCGGAGCGGCGGCAGCGGCCGTGATCGCCAATGCCCTCGGGCACTGCGGTCAAAAGGTTCCTGTGGTCACCACCAGCCGGGAACACCTGGAAATCAGCCTGGAGAAAGACGATGTCTTCCTCAGGGGACAGGCGATCCTGGTCTATACCGGGGAACTCAACCCGGAGGCGGTGGGACTTTGAAAATTGGATCGCTATAAAACCTGAAAGAGTATGCGAGGACCGTTATGGAATTCAAAGGCGCCTTCACCGCCCTGATCACCCCTTTTCGAAACAACGAGATCGACGAGGATGCACTGCGCAAGCATATTGAATATCAGATCGCGGCCGGGATAGACGGTCTGGTCCCCTGCGGAACCACCGGTGAATCAGCCACCATGACTCACGATGAACACAAGCGCGTCATCAGGATCTGCATCGATCAGGCCGGAGGCAGGGTCCCAGTCCTGGCCGGAACCGGGTCCAACAACACCAGTGAAGCCGTTGAACTGACCGGGTTTGCCAAGCAGGCCGGAGCAGACGGTGCCCTGCTCATAACGCCCTATTACAACAAGCCCACCCAGGCCGGAGTGGTGGCCCACTTCAAGGCCGTGGCCGGGGAGACATCCCTGCCCCTGGTGGTCTACAATGTCCCTGGACGGACCGGGACCAACGTTCTTCCTGAGACCATGGGCCGAATGGCCAGAGAGATCCCGGAAGTGATCGGGGTCAAAGAGGCCAGCGGGAACATCAATCAGATTTCGGAGGTGATTGAGTACTGTGGGCCTGATTTTTCGGTTCTGGCCGGAGACGACTTCGTGATCCTGCCCTTGATGGCTATAGGGGGACGGGGCGTTGTTTCAGTGGTCAGCAATCTTCTGCCCGGAGAGGTCGCCGGGCTGTGCGCAGCCTGTGCCGGACAGGACATGACCCAAGCCCGGAAGCTGCATTTTGAGCTGGCTCCGTTGTGCCGGGCCATGTTCCTTGAATCCAACCCCATCCCGGTCAAGACAGCCCTGGCCCTTATCAACAAATCAGGACTTGAATTTCGCCTGCCCCTGGTTGAAATGCAGCCGGAAAATAAATCCCGACTGCAGGAGGTCCTATCACGTCTGTCTCTTCTTTAATATCCAGGTTAACACTACAGCGGAAGTTTATGCTAACAAACCCTTTTGTGCTGGGATCGCCAGGCTCCAGCCTGGCATTGCGGGCCGCCAGGCACGCGCTTGAGGCGTGACTGGCTCTATACAAGATATGATTGCACCTGAAGTTTCGCTGTAGTGTTAAGCTTTAAGTTTTTTCTTGAGCGCAAACTGGATATTTGACATTTCTCCCAAGCGGTATTATTTTTCTACCTGAGCAGGCCGTACACGGTCACGTCAGGCCGCACTCCAGCAGCACAGCGGATAAGCATGATGAAACAGACATATGCGGTTCAGCCGTACTCCGGAACAGACCGCTACCATGAATACGAATAAGACAATGCTGTCTGGACATCAAAAAATCCCCTGAGTCAGGGTCGAGTGCCTGCACCGGGTACGCACTACACGGCTGACGGCAAACAATCGGTCAACCCGGGTCTGATTGAGCCGGCGCGCTTGATCAGCCTGGTGACCTTGTCGTTTTCAAATCAAGTTAAGGAGGACAATCATGCTGAATTTAACCGATGGCGCCAAGGAACTCTTGGACCAGCATTTTGCGCAACAAGAGGTCAAACCGATCAGGGTTTACATGGCCCCCGGGTGAGGCGGTCCCTCCCTGGGTCTTGCTCTGGACGAGCAAAAAGAAACCGACGATGTCTATGACGTGAAAGGATACACCTTTCTCGTGGACAAAAGCCTGGCTGAAACCGCCAGCCCCATCGAAGTCGACGGCTCGCCTTACGGATTCCGGATCTCATCCAATATGAAAGTCGAACAGAGTGGTGGGTGCTCTTCCTGCACCAGCTGCTAAGACTCGAATAAGGCGCAACACAAAGCCGGACCTGATGTCAGGTCCGGCTTTTTATTAGATATGAACTCAAACGAAAAGAGTATCCTGACCACCACTTGTTTCGGGCATTTTCTGAGCCACTTCAACATGCTCTTTTTCCCGGCTCTGGTCATTCCCCTGACGACTCTCTACAGCCTGGAGCTGCCCGCAGTCATCGCCCTTTCCTTCTGGATGTATGTGCTTTTCGGACTGACCGCCCTGCCCTGGGGCCTGCTCAGCGATAAGTTCGGGGCCAAAACGTTCCTTCTGCTCTTTTACGCAGGCGCCGGCTTCTCCGCACTGGCCGCCGGCCTGTTTCTGGAATCCCCGGCCCTGTTCTCCCTCTCCCTGGCCGGAGTAGGCCTCTTTTCCGGAATTTACCACCCGGCCGGTCTGGGTCTGATCTCCAAGGGCATCACCGAGAAGATGAGCCTGGCCCTCGGCTACAACGGCATGGCCGGAAACCTGGGCCTGGCCCTGGCCCCGATCATGGCCGGGGTCATCAATTACTTCTCCGGCCCGGAGATGGCCTTTTACGTCCTGGGAGGCCTCAACCTGGTCGGAGCCGCGGTCATGCTCATGCTTCCGATAGCCGAAGCCGGGAATGGATCCAACCCGAAACCCTCGCCCTACCACGGGATCCTGGCCGGATTCATCGTCCTCTGCCTGTGCATCATCTTGCAGGGGCTGACCTACCGGGGAACCTCGGTCATCCTGCCCACCTACTTTGAACTGCGAAACGAGGGACTCTACCAGTATCTGACAGAATTGCAGGGGATCCTCGGTTCAAAAAACGTTGCCGCCACGGCCCTGACCTCGCTGGTTTATTTCATCGGCATTTTCGGTCAGTTCATCGGAGGCTGGACCGCTCAAAAATTTGACCCCAGAAAGGGCTATCTCCTTTTTCACTCCCTGTCCCTGCCCATGGTCCTGCTCATGGCCTACACCACGGACATCCCTCTGATCCTGGTGAGCATGGTCTACCTCCTTTTTCTTCTGGGCATGCAGCCCATCGAAAACACCCTGATCGCCCAACTCAGCCCGGAAAAATTACGGCACAGCGCCTATGGCGCCAAGTTCATCCTCTCTTTCGGCGTCGGGGCCCTGGCCGTCTACCTGGTGGGGTGGGTGGAGCAGATCTGGTCCCTGCCGGCTGTGTTTATCGCCATGACCCTGGCCACCCTGATCCTGGTCCTGTGCATCTTTGTCTTGTTTGCCGTCACCAGAAACAGGCCATAGACCAACAGCTATTCAAATACCTTAGCGTTTCAAAGACAAATCTTCACACTTATCCTTGACAACCAATAGCATGCCATGGCAATATTAAAGCATTCATATCGCGGTCTGACCGCGGTCATACCAAAACCATGTTATTCTGCTTTCTATGCTTACTTCTCCGAAAGATCGCGTTTTCGATAAGATTATCAGCCAGTTCAAGGATATGATGCGCCAAGGCCAGTTGAAACCAGGTGATCGTCTTCTGTCTGAACGCGAACTCTGTTCACAACTCGGGGTCAGTCGGTCCAGCCTCCGTGAGGCCTTGCGGGCTCTGGAAATTTTCGGGATCACCTCCAGTGTTCCCGGTCAGGGATCTTTTGTCATGTCACCAAAGTTCACCTCCCTGGCCTCTTTTTTCGAAATGATGCTCTATCTAAATAAGAGCATATCAGAAAATGTGCTTGAAGTCCGTATGCTGCTGGAATGCGAGGCCGTCAGGCTGGCCGCCAGACGGGCCACCCCAGAGGAACTGTCCTCCTTGAAGACGGTTATTGAACGGATGCCTATCAGTCTCGAGAGCGAAGATTTCGGGGCCCAGGCCGATTTTGAATTTCACACGATGATCATGCAGGCCACCCATAATGATATCATCATTTTTATCTCCGAAGCCATCGAAGGGCTTTTGCGCCAGAGTCATTACGAACGTAGAGTGGCCCTTTTTCGCTGCGAAAAAAAGATCCGGGATCAGTTGATCACCGTACACTGGGATGTCTATGAGGCCATGCAGTCAGGAGATCCCAACCTGGCTGCCGATAAGATGCGGGAACACTTCCGCTTCACCAATAAGCTCCTTGAAGATCAAGGAAAGATAGTCCCCAGTCCGGATCTTGAGTTTGGATGAAACCATCCTTCTTAAATGGATACCTTCAATAAATAGAGAATCAGCAGCCAAACAAAGGAGGCAACATGAGAGTCGATAAAGACAAATGCATCGCCTGTAAAAGATGTATTCCCTACTGCCCCATGGGCAAGATACATACCTTTCACCATCATGAGATTATTCCGGGCCGGAGGTACATCCAAATCAATCAGGATGCCTGTACGGATTGCGGCATGTGCTACCGGTCGGAAATCTGTCCGGTCAATGCCCTCTATCAGCCCGAGGAAACATGGCCCCGTGAGGTTCGCGGCATTCTGAGCAACCCCTTGATCGAATTCGCCGGATCGCAAGTTCCGGGCCGGGGCACCGAGGAGATGAAGACCACCGATGTCAAAGGGACCTTTCTTCCGGGAGAAGCAGGTGTGGGCATCGAACTCGGCCGGCCGGGTATCGGGGCCTATTTTCGGGATGTGGAGCGGGTGGCCATGGCCCTGGCTCCACTGGGCTACCATTTCGCCGAAGAAAACCCGGTCACCCACTTCATGGAAAACAAACAGACCGGGAAGCTGCGTCCCGATGTCCTGAGCGAAAAAGCCACCTCCGCGATTATCGAGGGCAAATGCAAGCTCGAAGAGCTGCCCGCCGTGATCAGAGCCCTGCAGAAGGCGGCCGCGGAAGTTGAATCCGTTTTTACGGTGGAGGTCATCAGCAAAGTCACCCCTGAGGGCAGGGTCCCGACTAAAGATGTCCTCGAAGACCTTGGGGTCTGGTACTCGGTCAACAGCAAAAACAATATGGGGCTTGGCGAGCCGTCCTTCAACTTTTATCCGGATGTCCAATAAAGAGGAGGCAAACAAATGACCCACAGTTTACACCGCAGAGGAGACCGGAAGAGTCTGGAAAACGATTTTATCGTCCTGGGTTGCCCCGCAACCGGTGTCAACAAGGTTGGTTCCGCACCCAAGACACGTCAATTCCTGAGCGTCTGCCACAAGCACGGTCCGGTCAATCTCGGGGATATGAAGGCAGGCAACATCCACACCACGACCATGGACCATATCCTGGACCGGTTGACCGATGGAACCATAGTCCAGGTGACCTACGACAACAAGGATAAGATCGTTTCCCTGCTCAAGGAGTTCAAAGACAATCGACCCGGGATCTCCATCACCATATCCGGCGTGACCGATGTCGTTCAGGAATGCATGCATGAAGCCGGGCTCGGCAGCATCCACTCCCTGGAGTATTCCCTTGGAACCTGGGGCCACACCGAGAGACTGCCCGAATACGAGATCCTCGAACTGACCACCATGTGCGGGCACGCCATGATCGCGGAAAACCTGATCGACAAGCTAATTCGGGACATCAAGCGCGGGAGGAGAACCATCGACAGCGCCTGCAAGGAACTGGCCAAATGCTGCTCCTGCGGTAACATCAATCTGACCCGGGCCAACGATCTCATCCAGAAGCTCCTGCCCAGATACATGGTCAGAAACCTCTACTAAGGAGTGCAACATGAAATATATTATTATTGGAGGAAGCGCCGCTGCCATTCAAGCTGTCGAAGCAGTGCGCTCGGTTGATCAGCGGTCTTCAATCGAACTCTTCGCTGATGAAGAGACCCCGCTCTTTTCCAGGGTGCTTCTTCCCTACTATGTGGCCGAGGAACTGCCCAAGAAGCTCCTCAATTTCAGGCCATTAACTTTTTTCGAGGATCATGAGGTTATCAGCCATCTGGGCGTCAGGATCACGGCAATCGATCCCGATACCCGAACCGTTACCGCGGATAACGGGCAGAAGCATGAGTATGACCGCCTGCTCATCGCCACCGGCGGCCGGCCCATCGTTCCGCCCATTCCAGGTGTGGACAAGAAAGGGATTTTCCCCTTGAAAACCATGCAGGACGCGGAAAACATCTTCAATGCCCAAGGCAAGAGGGCCGTGGTCATCGGGGCCGGCAGCATCGGGGTCGAGTCCTGTATCAGCTTGAAGCGGAAAGGAATGGAGGTCAACCTGGTGGAACAGCTCGGTCGGGTCCTGCCCACCGTCTTCGACGACCAAGCCTCATCTATTATCCGCAAACGGATTGAGGGTCTGGGTATCAAGGTCCGCACCGGCGAAAAAGCGGTCCGCTTTCACGGCAACGGGTCCGTGACCTCCCTATCCACCTCGGAACGTGACATCGACTGCGATCTGGTGGTCATGTCCATCGGCGTCACCCCCAATATCGAGCTGGCCGAATCGGCCGGCCTGGACATCGGCGAACTCGGCGGAATCGCGGTCAATGACCGCATGCGGACCAGCGCGGCTGGAATCTTTGCAGCCGGAGACGTGGCGGAGACCCAGGACATCGCTCTGGACAAGAAGAGCATCAACGCCATCTGGCCCTGTGCCGTGGAACAGGGCAAAGTCGCCGGCTTGAATATGGCCGGGAAAAAGGTCCTCTATCCGGGATCCCTGCGCATGAACTCCATCGGCAACTTCATCGGCCAGCCCGCGATCTCCATCGGCATGGTCAATGCTCCTGTGGAAGAGGGTGGCGTTGAAGCCGGCGAGCATTACCAGGAAGTGGTCCGTAGCTCCCAAGACACCTACCGGAAGCTGGTTCTCAAAGGGAATCGGATTGTCGGGGCCACCCTGGTCGGCGATACCCAGAAGGCCGGCATTTTCACAGTTCTGATCAAGAAACAGGTAAATGTCGATGAATTCGTTCCCCTGCTCATGAGCCATAAGCTCAATTTCATGGAAATCCTTCCGCTCATCAGGCGGTACAGCGATAAATTCAAGGAAATCGAATACAAGGAGCTCATGGATACCGGGCTCTAACTTCAAACCTCATCCAGTTTGGTCTGAGATTTTGAAATGAAAGGAGAGACAATGGAAGTCATAATGGTCGATCAACGAAAGTGTACCGGCTGTCATCAATGTGAACTCTGGTGCGCCAATGAAATCTCTTCAGAATCAAAGGAGATGCCTGCTTCGTTTTCTGATGAACCCCAACCGGTACCGCGCGTGTTTGTGGAAGGGAAGCAGTTCGCCCTGCACTGCCGCCACTGCCCCGACGCGCCCTGCGTAGAGGCCTGTCCCAACGGGACCATGAGTCGTGATGAAAACGGCCTGGTTTTTGTCAACGATACCACCTGCATCGCCTGCTGGATGTGCGTTATGGCCTGTCCATTCGGGGTGATCAATCCCTATTCAACCATGAAGCTGGCCATCAAATGCGATCGTTGCCGGAATATGGGCTACCCCATCTGCGTGGAGGTCTGCCCCACCAATGCCCTGCAGCTGGCGGAGAGAGACGTAAAGGCCTTCCCCGCCTCGAAAGCATAGAAATTTGGGAGTCGCCCAATACATTCAATGAAAGGAGTACAACATGGACCTTATCCAGAAGAAAACACAAGATACAACTGTTGAGTCGTTCATGTCCCTGGCGGCTCAGGAAGGAGTGGATCTCGCCTGGGACCGCTTTGAAGCCCAGGTCCCCGAGTGCGGATTTTGCGAAACAGGCTTGAGCTGCAGAGACTGCCTGCAGGGTCCCTGCATCAGTCATCCGTTTAAAGGCGACATGAGCAAGATCGGTGTCTGCGGCAAGGACAAAGACACGTTTGCGGCCCATTCCCTGCTGAGATTGGTCCTCAAGGGGAGTATGGGATACCTCGATCAGGCCTCGACTCTGGCCGAAGAAGTAGCTCAAGAGAAGATCATCCCGGAGAATAAGGACCTGGCCGATCAGCTCGTCAATCAAATACAAGCCCTGTACAGCAACATCCCGGAGAACTGTTTCAATGGATTCAGCCCTGAGGTGCTCAGGACATGGGAAAAGGTTGGAGTGAAGCCCGAAGGCGTCAGCAGGGACCTTTTCAAGGCTTCGCAGAAGCTTGAAGGCGGCATGCACACCCCGCAAAGCTCTCTGCTGTGGGTCCTCAAATGCTCCCTGCTCGGCTGCCTGGCGGACAAACTGGGAAGCGAACTCAAACAAGCGGTATTCGGACCGGCTCAAGCGGCTGCCGTGGAGGTCAACCTGGGTGTTCTGCAAAAGGAGCAGCCCAATATTGTGATTCACGGCTCCATCTCCCCGGCTTTGACGAAGCAAATCCTTGAATCCGCCGCCCAGGAGCAGGTTGCGGTCTGCGGCGTGTGCACCGATCCGGTCATCGGCACGCAGGTGATCCCCCAGGCTTCCAATCAGGGCTCCCAGGAGATCCCACTCCTGACCGGTGCGGTCGATCTCATCGTTGCCGGGGACCAGGGCGTCAATCCTTCTCTCCAGGAAATCGCCAGGAAATGGCAGGTCCCGGTCATCAGCTCGGAAACCCTCGTTCGATCGGAACCAGTATCCGCAGGAGCCAAGATCGTGGCCGATGCGAAGCGGAGTTTTGAAACCAGAATCGGTTTCACCCGCAATATTCCGGAGGAAAAGAAATTGGCCCGGATGGGCTTCACAGCCGAAACACTGGATACAGGCAAAATCAGCACAGCTCTGGAAAACAAATCCATCAAGGGCGTCGTGCTCCTGGCGGGGGGCAGCAATGTCAAATACTCCCAGGACAAAGAGCTGCTGGCCATGGTCGAGGAATTCCTCAAACAGGACATTCTGGTCCTCTCCCAGGGACAGGCCAGCGTGGCCCTGGCCAAATACGGCTTTCTGACGCCGGGAACCGGATCAGACTTAGGCAGCGGCCTCAAGACCCTGATCGGTGAACTGGGTGCCAAGACACCGGCTGTCATCGATCTGAGCTCCTACGGGGTCACTCAATTCCTGACGGATCTGGAAAAGTCCGCCGGAAAGGCATTGAAGGAACTTCCCATCCGGGCCTGTTTCTGCGAGGCCAACGGGACCAGGGAGGCGGTCATGGCCTTATGGCTGGTGACCATGGGCGTCTGCACCTATTTCTG
>JAIPER010000031.1 GCA_021737115.1 Desulfohalobiaceae bacterium | reverse complement strand
ATGACAAAAACTAAGATCCAGAAAACGCAGAATAAAAGCAATTGGTTGTCTATTCTTTTTTCTTAGTTTTGAATTTTGAATTTTTGTCATTTGAAGTTTGTTTCGAATTTCGTGCTTCGAATTTCGATATTATGTCCAACTTTGAAGTAATTTAAAATATTATCAATTATTTTAAAAATTTACGATTAAGAGTCAAGACGCTGTTACGAAGTCTGAAGTTGCGATTATACTGAGCCAATTTTGGTTTTTACAACAAAGACTGGAGACTCCAAGGTTCTATGCCCAAATTTCATAAAAAAAAGCTAAGTTGGATCAGTATATCTTTGCTCGAAAACCGGATCAGGCTCACGCCCCGGGAGGAGACTTATGATCAGTAAAGGACTCATCCAGGAGTTCATCAAGGCCCTGGGACAGGACAACGTCCTGATCGAGCCGAGTGACCTGCATGTCTATTCCTATGATGCCGCTGTCCTTGATCCCGTGGTCCCGGGAGCGGTCTTAAGCCCGGGCAACAGCCAGGAACTCGGCCGGATCGTCAAACTGTGCAATGAGAACCGGACCCCGCTCAATGTCCGCGGTTCAGGGACCAACCTGAGCGGGGGGACCGTGCCTGCGGCTCAAGACTCGGTGGTCGTCCTGACCAGGAGGCTGAACAAGATCCTGGAAATCAACACCCGGGATCTGTATGCCCGGGTTCAGCCAGGGGTGATCACCGCTGATTTTGCCGCACAGGTTGCGCAGCAAGACCTGTTTTATCCTCCGGATCCGGGCAGTCAGACGGTCTCCACCCTCGGCGGGAATGTGGCGGAAAACGCGGGAGGACTCCGGGGTCTGAAATACGGGGTAACCAAGGATTACCTCCAGGGCGTCACCTTCTTTGATGTCAACGGTGAACTCATTCATTCCGGTTCCAGGACAATCAAATGCGCCACCGGCCTCAATCTGACCGGACTCATGGCCGGCTCCGAAGGCACTCTGGGGGTCATGAACGAAATCATCCTGAAACTCATTCCTCCGCCAAAAGCCAGTCGGGCCCTGTTGGCCGTGTTCGATTCCCTGGATAAGGGTTCGGAAACAGTGTCCGCCATCATTGCCGAAAAAATCATTCCCTGCACCCTGGAATTTTTGGACAATTTCACCATTAAAACCGTGGAGGACTTCCGAAGGGCCGGGCTGCCGACAGAGGCCGAAGCCCTGTTGCTCATTGAAGTCGACGGGCACCCTGAAGAAGTCAGGGAAGAAGCCCGAAAAATCCAGGATATTTGCAGTAAAATAGGTGCGGTGGAAACCAGAATCGCCGATTCGGCCAGGGAAAAGGCCAACATCTGGCAGGCCAGACGGGACGCCCTCCCTGCCCTGGCCCGTCTCAAACCGACCACGATCCTGGAAGACGCAACCGTTCCCAGGAGCAGGATTCCGGAGATGGTCAAAGGGATCAAAGCCATCGGCGACAAGTACGATCTGACCATCGGCACTTTCGGCCACGCCGGAGACGGGAACCTGCACCCGACCATCGTTACCGACCGCAGGGACAAACAGGAATTCGAACGGGTGGAGAAGGCCATCGCTGAAATCTTTGCCAAAGCCCTTTCCCTGGACGGGACCCTGTCCGGAGAACACGGCATCGGCCTGGCCAAGGCCCGCTTCATGGAACAGGAAGTGGGACGGGCCAGCCTTGCCTATTCCCGGGCCTTAAAAAAGGGAGTCGACCCGAACAACATCTTAAATCCTGGCAAGATGTTTTAAAATCCAGTTTGGCCTTTGGGTTTAAGACGACCCACAGGCCAAACTGGATATACATAAAATTTTATGCAGAGCAAAATGACCCCTCCAAACAAGAGTATTAAATATAATAGATACTTACAGGAGGAATAAATTGCAAAAACTGCAAAATGTAAGTCATCAGCTCCCATTATCTTCTAAATCCGCAAACTCAATTTATGACGAACTGTAAGTATAAGTATGGCTGACATTCAAGAACTGTATCGACTGCTCAAGGAACTCGAGGACCAGCTGGCCACCTGCATGAAATGCGGCATGTGCCAGGCTGTCTGCCCTTTGTACGCGGAAACCGGAAGAGAAACGGATGTAGCTCGCGGCAAAATCGCTCTCCTGGAATTTTTGGCCTCTCAAATGCTCCGTGATCCGGAAGGTGTCAAAGACCGGCTGGACAAATGCCTGCTCTGCGGATCGTGCGCCGCCAACTGCCCCAGCGGGGTCAAGGTCCTGGACATATTTCTCAAGGCCAGGGCGATCATCACCAGCTACCAGGGCCTGTCCAGGACGAAGAAAATCATCTTCAGAGGGATGCTGGCCAGGCCCGGATTTTTCAACAAACTCCTCTCCCTGGCCGCCAGATTCCAGGGAATCTTCACCAAACAAGCCAGCCAGACCCTGGGGTCCTCCTGTGCCAGATTCAAGATCCCCCTTCTCGGCAACCGGCATTTTGTACCCCTGGCCCAAACCCCCTGGCACCGACTCACCCCCAGCCTGAATACCGCTCCCGGGTCCGGAAAGTTCAAGGTCGCCTTCTTCCCTGGCTGCCTTACGGACAAGATCTTTCCCAGTCTGGCCAAGACCGCGGTCAAGGTCTTCAACCATCACCAGATCGGGATTTTCATGCCCGAAGGCCAGGCCTGCTGCGGCATTCCGGCTCTGGCCTCCGGAGACAAAGAGACCTTTATCAAGCTGGTCACCCAGAATATCGCTCTGTTTTCGAAACAGTCCTTCGATTATCTGGTCACTCCCTGTGCCACCTGCACCTCAACCATCAAAAAAGTCTGGCCCATGATGCCGGAATACTTCTCCAGGGAAACAAATGAAGCCATCGAAAAGCTGGCCGGAGTGACCCTGGATATCAATGCCTTCCTCGTGGACTGCCTCGGAATAGATCCCGGGCAGTCGGAGAAAACTCCTGGGAAACCCGTGACCTATCACGACCCCTGTCATTTGAAAAAATCTCTGGGCGTGAGCGAACAGCCGCGACAACTCATTCGCAGCAATTCCAATTACACCTTGAAGGAGATGAACGAGCCGGACCGCTGCTGCGGCATGGGCGGGAGCTTTAACCTGATGCACTATGATATTTCGCAGCGCATAGGAACCAGAAAACTCCGGGATATCATCGACGCCGAGGCCAAGACAGTGGCCACCGGATGTCCGGCCTGCATGCTCCAGATCATCGACCTCCTCTCTCAGGAGGGCAGGGATATCGAGGTCAAGCACGTCTTGGAGATCTACGCTGAAACCCTGGACTAAGCCGATCCCAATTTGCGAACAGGGTTGGGAGCAACCATACCAGTGCCTTACGCGTAATTCTGTGCTATGAAAAACAAGAAATTCTGTTAGCCTAAACCATCACGATCTTGAAGCAAATCACAAATATCAAATCCCAAATAACAAATAACAAATAAATTCCAGCACCCAAATTCCAAAAATGGCAAAAAACAAGAACAGAGCGAGCCGAACGTGCTTGTTGCTTATTCTGTGTTTGGAATTTGTCATTTGAGATTTATTTGTGATTTGGTGCTTGGGATTTGGAATTTCAAGTTCAATTCAATTTGGGTTGCGGGCGAAGCCAGCTTTAGAAGAGGATCGTCATATGAGTTCCCTCCCTGGCCAGGGATGGATTAGGGGAGGGTCGTTACAAGAGCAACTTCTGCCAGCGCACGCCCCCTTGACTTACAAGGCCAACCTCCCGTATGCTTCCGGAAATGGGAGAGATTGTGTGGTTCTCTCCCAAATCTCAACCAAAAGGAGGTCTGGTATGCAAAGATTCGTATCCTTCCTGATAGTTGTCGGCTTTCTCTGTGCAACCCTCTCCACGGCGGCCTGGGCCAAAATGACCCTCAAATTCGGCCACGTGGCCCCGCCGTTTCACGGTCAGAGCAAGGGCGTCGATGCCTTTGCCGACTATGTCAAAGAAAAGACGAACGGCGAGATCGAGATCAAGACCTTCCCCTTCGGGCAACTGGGGTCCGAACGCTCCATGGCCGAACAGGTCCAGGCCGGGACCCTGGAAATGGCCTCCATCACCACCGCGGTCATGCAGAACTATGTCCCCCAGACCGCGATCATGGATCTGCCCTTTGTCTTTCCTGACAGGGAGACGGCCTACGCTGTAATCGACGACAAACAGTGGCAGGAGAAGATATTTTCCTACCTCCCGGAACGCGGATTCATCGGCATCGGCTGGACTGAAAACGAGTTCCGGGACATCAACAACACCCAGCACCCCATCACAAAACCGGAAGATCTGGAAGGGATGAAGATCCGGGTCATGAACAGCCCGGTCTACATGGATACCTTCAAACAGGTCGGGGCCTCGCCTGTGGGCATCCCTTTTCCGGAGCTGTACAACGCCCTGCAGCAGGGGGTGATCGACGCCCAGGAAAACCCGCTCTTGACCTCCATCCTGATCAAGGCCACCGAAGTTGCCAAACATGTGACCAATACCGATCACATCCTGACCGAATGCATGATCATCGTCAGTCCCTCGGTCTGGGACCGGCTCAATGCAGACCAGAAGAAGATTTTCCGGGAGGCGGCCGAAGTCTGCATTCAGACCAACCGGGAAGTCAACCGGGAGCTTCATCAATCCCTGCCCAAGATCGGATTGTCTATTGAAGAGTACTGTGAGCAGAACGACGTCAAACTGGTCCAGCTCACGGATGAGCAGCGGCAGGCCTTTGCCAAGGCCATGCAGCCGGTCTGGGATAAATACCGGGATATCGTCGGTCCTGACCTCTTTGATTTCTTCATGGCCAAGATCGAAGAGCACAGCGAATAAAATCCAGTTTGCCTCGGATTTCAGATCCGAGGCAAACTGGATTTTAATACGACCTTCTTTATCAAATTCCAAATAGTTCCGTTCAGTACTTGTCTACTGATCCAATTTTGGTTTTTACAACAAAGACTGGCGCCCCCAAGGCTCCAGCCCCAAATTTTACAAAAAGCTAAGTTGGATCAGTATATCTTCTCTGATCCGTGGTGCATGGCCTTTCTTGTGTAACTATTTTAAAGTAGATATTTACGCGAGGAATACATTGCAAAACTCGAAAAAGAAAGCTTTGACCACTAAAACATTCGAAAAATGAAATCACAATGTATTACGGAGCGTAAATATATATGCTCAAGAAAGGACTCCAGGCGCTCTTGTACCTTGAAAAAGGTGTCTTGGTGGCAGGCCTTCTGGGTCTGGCCCTGATGGCCTTTGTTGAAGTGATCAGCCGCTACTTTTTCAACCACTCCTTCACCTGGTTTGAGGAATTCAGCCGCTATTTCTGCGTGTTCCTGACCTTTTTAGGCGCCTCCCTGGGCGTCAAACACGGGACCCATTTCTGCATGGATTTTGTGGTCACCAGGGTGGGCGAACGGTGGGAACACATCATGCGCCTGACGACAAATCTGATAGCTGCCTGCATGTTCAGCCTGGTCTCATGGTTGGCCTTTGAACATGCCCTGAAGCTGAAAAAATTCGGAACCACCTCGGCAGCCATGTCCCTGCCGATGTACTGGGCCTACCTGCCCATAGGGGTTTTCAGCGCCACCCTGTGCCTCCGATTCCTGCTGCAAAGCATACAGCACGGCCGGGGCGCCTTGAAAAACGGACCTCTGGATATGCCCGCAGATGCCCCGCAGAAGAGAACCAGCCCATGATCTCTGTCTTGATCCTTTGCTTTTTCCTGTTTCTGCTGTTGGGCATGCCCATCAGCGTTCTCCTCTTGACCACCACGGCCATCGTCATCTTTTTCTTCACGGGCACCCCCCTGACCATACTGGTCCAGCAGCTCTTCAACGCCCTGGACAAATCGGTCCTCATGGCCATCCCCTATTTCATCCTGGCCGGAGGGATCATGACCGAGGGGGCCCTGGCCAAGAGGCTCATCGACCTCATGAATCTGGTCGTGGGCCGTTTCCGGGGCGGAGCGGCCATGGCCACGGTGGTGGCTTGCGTCTTCTTCGCCGCCTTGAGCGGCTCTTCTCCGGCCACAGTGGTGGCCATAGGCTCGATCATGTTTCCGGCCCTGATCAAGGCCGGATACAGCGAAAAATTCACCACCGGCCTGATCACCTCGGCCGGCTCCCTGGGAATCGTCATACCCCCGTCCATTCCCATGATCCTCTACTGCCTGATCATGAACGTCTCCGTGGCTGAACTGTTCATGGCCGGAATCGTTCCGGGGCTCCTGATCGGAAGCGTCCTCATGGGCTACACCTATATCCTGGCCAGGAGACACGGCTGGAGGCATGTAAAAAGATACACCAAAGGGGAGGTCTTCAAGGTCATCAGGGATGGCCTCTGGGGAATGGTCCTGCCGGTCATCGTCCTGGGCGGCACCTATTCCGGCCTGTTCACCCCGACCGAAGCCGCCGCGGTCAGCGTGGTCTACGCCCTGGGGGTTGAATTTCTGGTTTTCAGGGAACTGAACTTAAAGAAGCTCTTCAAGGTCACTCTGGATTCCGCCGTCCTGAGTGCTTCGCTACTGTTCATCCTGGCCTGCGCCATGACCTTTGTCTGGTTCCTGACCGCGGAACAGCTGCCGAACATGATGGCCGATTTCATCATCTCCCATGTCTCCTCCTGGTGGATGTTCATGCTCCTGGTGACCATCCTCTTTTTGATCACCGGTACGGCCATGGATGCGGTCTCGGCCATGATGGTCCTCTCCCCGCTGTTCATCGAGACCTTGAACCGTTACGGCATCGATTACATCCATTACGGCATCGTCATGGTCCTGATGATCGAGTTCGGCTTTCTGACCCCGCCCTTCGGCCTGAACCTCTTCGTGGCCATGGGCATCACCAAGAAGCCGTTGACCTCGGTGGCCAGGGCCACATTCCCCTTTTTGATCCTGCTTTTGCTCTGCGTGGCCCTGATCACCTTCATTCCGGAAATTTCCCTGTTCCTGCCCAATCTCTTCCTGCGCTGATCCAAAAATTCCCCGCCTGAAACAGACGGGGATTTCTTGGATATAAGGGGTATTTCTGAGGACAAGACAATCCCGAGGACAAGACTTTTTGCAGATGCGTCAGAAACGTACATCTCCTGCCCTCACCATCCTACTTGTTCCCTTTATGTTTTGTCTTTTCGCTGTCCAGCGTTTCCCGAACCTTTGAGACCAGCCCCCGGACCGTGAACGGCTTCTGGATGAAGTCCACCCCTTCATCCAGGACCCCGTGTCGGTCGATGGCCTGGTCGGTATAGCCCGACATGTAGAGAACCTTCAGATCTTGCTGCAGAGCCCGGGCTTTGACGAAAAGCTCTCTGCCGTTCATGTCGGGCATGATCACGTCGGTCAGCAGGAAGTGCACCTGATCCAGGTGGTTTTCCAAAACCTTCAAAGCTTCACTGCCGTTTTCAGCCGGAAAGACCCGGTACCCGAATTTCTCGAGAATCGTCGCAGCCAGTTCCCGGACTTGCCCGTTGTCCTCAGCCAGAAGCACGGTTTCGGTTCCTTGCAGCCAATCGTTTGGTTCATTCTCCTTTTGCCCGGCAAAAGCAGGCTCTTCCGAGACTGGAAGATAGATCTTGAAGCTCGTTCCCTGCTTCTGCTCGCTGTAGACATAGATGTGGCCGCCGTGCTGCTTGACGATGCCATAAACTGTGGCCAGCCCCAGGCCTGTCCCCTGCTCCCCCTTGGTCGTGAAGAAAGGTTCGAAGAGATTGTTCAGGGTCTCCCCGTCCATGCCGCAGCCTGTGTCGGTCACGACCAGCTGCACGTATTCTCCTGTCTGTAAACCGGCATGGGTTTTGGCATAGGTTTCATCCAGAGCGGCAGCGGCCGTCTCAAAGACCAGCTTTCCACCTTCCGGCATGGCGTCCTGGGCATTGACCGCCAAGTTCATGATGACCTGCTCGATCTGGCCGATGTCGGCCATGACGGGGCCAAGGCCGGATTCGGTGACGAACGAGATCTCGATATCCTCCCGTATGGTTCTGCGGAGCAGCTTTTCAAAATTTCCAAGGGCTTGATTCAAATCGACCTGCTTGTATTCCAGGGTCTGCTTGCGGCTGAAGGCAAGCAGCTGCCGCACGAGGTCTGTTGCCCGAAATCCGGCCTTAACGATCTCATTGATCGGTTCCAGATGGCCGGTATCATGCCTGAACTCCTCCTGCAGCATCTCGCCGAACCCAACAATCGGTGTGAGCAGATTATTCAGGTCGTGGGCCACGCCTCCGGCCAGTCGCCCAATGGCTTCGACTTTCTGGGATTGACGGTACTGCTCTTCCAATTTTTCCTTTTCTTCCTGAATCCGCAATTGTTCCGTTATGTCCCTGTTGACCCCGATGAAGCTGCTGATGGTCCCTGTCTGATCGACAACCGGCGCGACTGATGTGTCCTGAACAAATAGAGACCCGTCTTTTGCAGCACACATGAGTTGTCCTCTCCAGGGGCGGCCTCTGGTGATCTCCAGCCGGATTTTATCGAGGACCGATTCCTCGTGGTCAGAAGGCATCAAAAGCCTCGCGTCGCGGCCATGGACTTCTTCCGGGCTGTACCCGGTCACCCTGCTAAACGCCGGGTTGACATATTCGAAACATCCTTTTGCGTCGGTGACCACGATCATCTCATCTGATTGTTCGATGGCCTGAAGCAGCTTGACCCGCTCGGCTTCGGCATGCTGCAGCTCCTTGAGAGAGAGATCGACCGAAAACATCAACAGGTCGCCGGTCACTGACCTGTGCAGGAGGTAGCTGGAAAAGACAGGAATGGGATCCTCGGATTTGTTCATCCGGGTCGATTCTCCAGGGGGCATGCTTTTCCCGTTATGGATCCACTGCTCAACGCGCCCGGCCATAAAACCCCGGAGATCTTCCGGGATGACCACATCCTCCCATTTTCGGCCAATGGCCTCTTCCTGAGAAAACCCGTACAACTCGGCACTGGCCTGATTCCAGTACACGATCCTCCGGTCGAGACCGAACCCTTGAACGGCTATGCCGGCGATGTCCTCGAATAGGGAGCGAAACCGCTCTTCGCTCTCCCTGAGATTGGCGCTGATCTCCTGTTCTTTGATCAGGGACTGCTTCAAGCCGTTGAGCATGAAGGCGATGGTCAGGGTCACCAAAGCATTGAGCACAAGAAAATTCGCGGTCATCACCAGCCAGGCCGCCGAGGCGTTGTCCCAGAGAAAAGCCCAGGCAAGCTTTTCATAGACGATGAATGCCTCGATGACCAGCAAGGTGACGGCATTGAGCAGCAGAGACAAGAAAGCGGCCCGGAGTCCGATGATGGCGCCCATCAGAACCGAAGCCCCGAACAGCCAGATGTAGCCGGCACCTATAGGACCGAGCACGAAGAGCAGGCCGATGCCTAACATGTATAAAATCAGGCAGGCGGTATAGGCCCGGATTTTCAGGTCAACACGGCGGAAAATCAAGATGGCCACGATCGTGCAATAGGCCGCAAGGTCGATGATGACCACCGACCACAACCTTTCATGGTAGGACAGCATCAGGGAGGGAATCAGGGCGATCAGGCCGAAGACGGCCGAGATGAAGCATATGAGAAACAGGATACGTTCACGCCAGAAGGTCAGAGGATCGCTCTGCCAGGCATGGGGCGGAAGGAATCTCTTTTCGATATTCGTCCACTGATCATACACACAAGAGGCAATATTCATTGTTGAGGTGTTTCTCCAACCATTTTGAACTTCGAGCAGTAGCCGATTATAACCAACGCTTGATATAGGCTTTAAGAAAAAGTTTTTGGATTTATGCCCGATAACCAACTCTTATTCTTTGTCTTAACAATCGAAATTCCAAAATCCAAAATCTAAAATTCTATACCTGCCGCTAAGGCACTTATCGTACAACCGTAATCTCATCTTAAGGCAGCGGAAGTGTTTCTGACTGTTGCTGCGTCGCTGCACAGCACAATCCAGGATTGATCGGACGGTGTGAATGAGTTCTGCGAATTGGCTTTTCAAATCCGTGGGCAACTCTCTGCTTCTTTGATCAGTCAAAGCGCTGCACGGACCAGATAACCACTTCCTCCCCGGGCAGTTCGGGAAATCCAGGTCTGGCCTTGACCACCTTCCAGTTGATCTTCTTGACCACATCCAATCCTTCCACCACCTGACCGAACACGGCATAGCCAAACCCTTCGTCCGTATCGTCTCTGTGATCCAGGTCGAGATTGTCCGCTGCATTGATGAAGAACTCGTCCCGGGCCGAGTCCTTCTCCCGGGCCCGGGCCAGAGCCAAGCTGCCCTTGATATTGGGAAGCCCTTCCCTGGCCTCGTTTTCCACCGAATCATGGGTCGGCTTCTTGTTCAGCTCCCGGTCGTAGCCTCCCCCTTGAATAACGAAGCCGCGAACCACGCGATGGAAGATGGTCTGCTCATAATGCCCTTCACCCACATAGCGCAAAAAATTGGCCACGCTTTTAGGCGCAGACCCGGGAAACAGCTCGACCAGGATCTCACCTTCGCTTGTCTCGATGAGCACATGTTCCGCATCCATTTGCAACTCTCAACATTAAATTAGATGCCCTGTCAATCATAACGGATAAGAGAAACATTTATCAACTCCCTGCCTCGGACGGCTCATTCCATTTCTTTTACCAGGAATGATTGACCGTTACCGTCAGACGAGGTAGGATATATACTGATCCTATTTTGGTTTTATCGGCAAGGACTGATTATGTCAGCATCGAAGAGACTCATTTGAGTAATCGCTTAGTTGGATAAGTATAGGGCAGAGCTATCAGTTTAGAACAGAGGACACAACCTTGAGCCGCGAATCCGGACAGACGATCAGCATCACCAACCTCAATCTGCGATTCGGCCGTGCGGATGACGGTCCGAACTCCTGGGAGCAGCGCAAGGCCGCTTACCCCGTACTTTTAGAAAAATACCCCGGCGACTTCTACACTTTCCAAGAGGCCAACGACTTCCAAGTCCATTTCCTGGATGATCTTCTTCCTGAATACTCATGTATTGGGTACCAGGACCCGGTACCCGACTGGTGGCAGAGCAACATCATCTTTTACCACAACCGCTTCCAATGCCTTGCGCTCGATCACTTCTATCTGAGCGAAACCCCTGAAGTCCCTAGCAAATTCGAGCAGAGCCGCTGGCCTAGGCAATGCACCCTGGGAGTCTTTGCCCTTAACCAGCAGCGATTGCTTGTCCTGACCACCCACTTCGACTTTAAGGAGGAGGTCCGCAAGGCCAGCAGCAATCTGCTCCTCAAACGTCTAGAGCAATACGAGAAGCAGATCCCGGCGATATTGACCGGCGACTTCAACGCAACACCCGAAAGTCCCTGCTATCAAACCTTGACTGCCCACGGCGGGTTTGCAAATGTCTTTCAGCCACCCTATCCCGGCACCTACCACGGCTTCGATGGCAGAGACAATGACCAACATATCGACTGGATCTTATACAGGGGGGAAATCAAGGTCTTGGACGCACAGATCATCACAGAGCAATTTGCGGGGCTCTATCCTTCTGATCACTTCGCCCTCACCGCCACCTTCCGATTGCCGGAGGCGACCCTGCAAGGGACAACAGACCACGACTCTGGTTAACCTTGATCCGACCTACTTCCCGGAGAGTGCTCCTCCATGACGCATCTGCAAAAAGTCTTGAGTGAACGCTTCAAGAGATTTTTTGTTCCTGCAATTCTTTGGATTTACTGACCTCTCGTATCAAACTTCAAATGAAATTATTGAGAACTATCCAATCTCTTGCATATCATTCTGAAATATTATGCATTCTAGTTCCCCTCCCTGGCCAGGGAGGGGACAGGGGAGGGTCGGTCAAAGCGGCCGGGATGTCACGGCACCCGCCGAAATCTCTAACCAAACCTTATGGCCGGAATCCATAAGAAGGGGTGCGATTCCGTCATTCCGGCGGAGGCCGGAATCCAGAAGAAGGGATACAGGAAGTGGATAAGAAGCCTGCCGTAGACATTTTGGTGAGCAAGAGAAATGGCACCCTGCTTGGAAGGACTTATATCATAGCATCGTCTGACTGGATTCCGGCCTTCGCCGGAATGACGGAGAGTAAGTCCGCATTCTTGTCATTTTGAGTGAGTCCGCCTGCCCGGTTAAATCTCTGTAAGCGAAGCGCATTTAACTGTGGCGAACGAAGAATCTCTCTGCCAAGAACTGGGTTACTCAGTAAGCATGAAGTTTCTGTCCCGATCAAACTGGCAATTATGGACTTTAAACCAATTACATAATGGCCTGACTCAATATTCTCATATAAATTAATTAATTATATGTCAGGCCTGCCAGAGGCAGGGCTGACCGAGGTTAGCAAACTGGCCTTAGGGACATTCGCCGATCCTGCGCCCGCTCATCTTGGTGGTGATCTCCATGCCCTGCATGGACATCCGCGTCGAACCCTCAAAGGTGTCGCCGTGGTAGGTCGTCTCCCCGCTTCCGGTCATGACCCCGCCCTGGCTGTCGCACCTAATGGACCAGTTGACCGTGTTCCCCCGGACCTCAACGTCGGAGAACTCGCATTGGCCCTGTTTATACCCGGCCGGGGGCACAGCGGAGTCCTTGGTGATACACTCGGTCATCGTATTGGCTGGCATTTCCATCCCCGGCATCTTCATTTGGGTGGTGATCTCCCACAGCCCGGGGTTCATGTCCGAAACAGAACCGGCCTGGACCGAGACGGCAGACAAAAGCAACAAAACCGCAGAAGCGAGCCTCCAAAACCGTTTCATCATCACACGTTTCTCCTTTTTTTATGGCAAGCTGTTCGAGCCTTCACCTGCCGTATTGAACCTCTAGAAATTACGTACCTCGACTCTGCCCGAAAGACAAGAGAGAAAACCGCTCCTCTCGCTGTGGTTTGACACAATGATCCGACTGGGCTTATCCTTATGGCCTTGGAAAAGGACACAATTGTCCACATAAGGAGCATGACCATGATCGAACTCGTCTTTTACCACTCCGTTCCGCAAGACCTGCTGCATGACCTGCAGCGAGACTATCCAACGGTGCATATGCAACAGTGTCAATCCAGGCAGGCCTTGCAGGAAATATTGCCCAGGGCCGAAATTCTGATAACCTTTCAGTGCGACCCGGATCTCTTAGAGCTGGCCCCACGGCTGCAATGGGTGCAGGCCCTTTCCACCGGAGTGGATGCTCTGCCTTTGGACCACTTCCAGAAACGGAATATACTTCTTACCTCCACCCGGGGAATCCATGCCGGACACATGTCGGAATTGGCTCTCATGGCCATGCTCATGCTGGCCAGGAACGTACACCTTATCTTGAAAAATCAGACGCTTCAGACCTGGCGACAACCTCCCCAGGACGAGATCGCCGGGAAGACAGTCGGGATTTTGGGTCTGGGCAGCATCGGCCGGGAAGTGGCCAGAAAGGCATCTTTTCTGGGCATGCAGGCCATCGGCGTCAAGAACAGGCCGGAGACGGTGGACAACGTGAGCCAGGTTCTTGCCCTGGAGGATATGGACAAGGTCTTTGCCCGCAGCGACTATGTCATCAACCTCCTGCCCTTGACGGAAAAGACCCGGCAGTGCATAGGAAGCCGGCAATTTGACTGCATGCCGGAGGAGGCCTGCTTCATCAACCTGGGCCGGGGAGGGAGCGTGGATGAAAAGGCCTTGATCCAGGCACTGCACAGCGGTTCTCTGCGGGCCGTGGTCAGCGATGTGTTCGCTCATGAACCACTGCCCGCGGACAGTCCATTCTGGAATATGGACAATGTGATCGTCCTGCCCCATATCGGCGGGTTGTCTGTGCACTATATGCACAAAGCCCTGCCCGTCATCCGGCACAACCTGCAGGCCTATCTCGAGGGCAGGCTTGAAGACATGAAAAACGTCTACCAGCCAGAACGGGGTTACTGATGCAGCCGAGACCCCGGTAAAGCCGGGACCCGAGACGCCTCGTCGAAAAAAACAACCGTGGTCCAAATACAGAGCTCTTTATCAACTTCTAAAATTTGTTATAGGCTTTAAGAAAAAGTTTTTGGATTTCTGCCAGATAACCACCTCTTATTCTTTGTCTTAACAATCGAAAATCCGAAATCCAAAATCTAAAATTCTATAGAAGGAGTGGACAGTTACGAGGCCTGAAATATTACCCCATCTTTTGCCTGACAATCGACTCCAGGGTCGGTTCGCTGTTGTCCTTGTACTCGTAGCGGACCTGCATCATGGGCTTATTGATGCTGATGAGCCGGGTCAGGTCAATCGGGGTGGCCGAAAGGACCAGATCGCACTCGGTCTGATTGATGGTCTGCTCCAGGTCCTTAATCTGCCTCTTTCCGTAACCCATGGCCGGCAGCAGGGTGCCGATATTCGGATATTTGGCAAAGGTCTCCTGCAGGCTGCCGCTCAGAAAAGGCCGGGGATCCACCAGCCGCCTGGCCCCGAAACGTCTGGCCGCGATGACCCCGGCCCCGTATTCCATCTCGCCGTGGGTCAGGGTGGGACCGTCCTCGATGACCAGGACGCTTTTGCCCTTGACCTGCTCCGGATCTTCCGCGATCAGATCCGAATCCGCCAGGACGATCCTGGCCCGGGGATTGTTCTGTTCGATGGCCCGCCTGACTTTTTCCACATTCTCCGGGACCGCGCTGTCCACCTTGTTGATCAGGGCCACGTCGGCCAGGAGCAGGTTCGTTTCCCCCGGGTGATACAGGGTCTCGTGTCCCGGCCGGTGAGGGTCGAAAACAACGATATGCAGGTCCGGCCGATAAAAGGGGGTGTCGTTGTTGCCCCCGTCCCAGACGATGACATCGGCCTCCTCTTCCGCCTTCTTGAGGATCTCTCCATAATCGACCCCGGCGTAGATCACCACCCCCATCCGGATGTGGGGTTCGTACTCTTCCCGTTCCTCGATGGTGCATTCGTGGCGCTCGAAATCCTCGTAGGAGGCAAAGCGCTGGACCACCTGTCTGGTCAAATCCCCGTAGGGCATGGGGTGCCGAACCGCGACGACTTTCTTGCCCATATCCTGGAGGACCTGTATGACTTTGCGCGAGGTCTGTGATTTGCCGCAGCCGGTCCGAACAGCGCAGACCGAGATGACCGGCTTTTCAGAGGAAATCATGGTATATGCTGCGCCGATGATCATGAAATCCGCGCCAGCGGCCGTGACGATGGAGGCCTTGTGCATCACTTCGGTATGCGGGACATCGCTGTAGGAAAAGGCCACGAGATCGATGTCGTGTGCTTTGATCAAGTCGAAGAGGTCATGATCCGAAAGGATGGGAATGCCTTGGGGATAGAGCGATCCAGCCAGTTGAGCGGGATACTCCCGATTGTCGATGTCCGGGATCTGCGTGGCGGTAAAGCACAACACATCGTACCGTTCGTTGCCTCTGAAGTAAGTGTTGAAATTGTGAAAATCCCGGCCTGCCGCGCCCATGATGATCACCTTTTCCCGTTTTTTTGCCATGTCATCTCCCTATTTTATTTGATATTAGAGGCTTAACTTTCTCTTTACTCCCTTTCCCTTTGCTTTTACCATGCACTGCATACCTTGAATGACTCAAACGCAGTAAAGCAAACCCGTTTGGTTGTACATCATTCCCTCAATCAGTCCACCTCGAATATATCATGAATTAGTAGAGACTTACAAAAAGGATAGATTTAGGAGAACGACCACCATTTCTTCCACCAGGCGACAAGTGTTAAAATAGATAATATAAACCAGATCATGACGACCGTAAGTATACGTATATGAAACCAAAAAGCAAAGACCAAAAACCGGTTCTTCTGGTAGCCCTTGGGGGCAACGCCCTGATTCGCAGGGGACAGACAGGAACCGCCCGGGAACAGCTGGAAAACCTCAAAGTCCCGGCCCGGCAAATCGCCAGGTTGTCCAGGCACTACCGGGTCATTATCACCCACGGCAACGGACCCCAGGTCGGCAACCTCATGCTCCAGCAGGAATGCTGCGACACCGTGGAACGCCAGCCTCTGGAAATCCTCGTGGCCCAGACCCAGGGCCAGATCGGCTACATGATCGAATCCACCCTGGACGAGGCCCTCATGGATCTGGGCATCAACGCCCAACCCCTGGTCAGCCTCATCAGCTACGTCGTGGTCGACGAGCAGGACCCGGCCTTCAAGACCCCGACCAAACCGATCGGACCGGTCTTCAACCAGGAAACGGCCGCACGCCTGCCCTATCCCCTGGTCGAGACCACCAGCGGATACAGGCGGGTGGTGGTTTCCCCCAGGCCGGTGACCATCGTGGAAAAACGAGAGATCAAGG
>JAIPER010000030.1 GCA_021737115.1 Desulfohalobiaceae bacterium | reverse complement strand
GAGATTGGGACTGCCCACGCATGAAATTCCGTTAAAAGGTCGATTCGATCCTCGGGCTGTCTCTGGTCTTGTCCGGCTCTTGAAGGAGCACAAGATCAATCTGGTCCATACCCATGGCTACAAATCAGACATACTGGGTCTTGTGGCCTCCCGATTTTCCAGGGTTAAGTCCCTGGCCACTCCCCACGGTTTTGAGAATGCCAAGAGTCTAAAACTGCAGACATTCATCCGATTGGGGTGCTGGGCCTTGAAACATTTTGACAGTGTAGCCCCATTGTCTGAGGCCCTTTTCAATGACATGCTCCGCATCAAAGTGCCCCACGACAAAATACGTCACATTCAAAACGGAGTTGATCTCGGGGAGATCGAAAGGGAACTACACAGGCAAAGCCCCCCTTTTGTCACCGGAAACAGAGAAAAAAGAATCGGATACGTTGGTCAGCTGGCCTTTCGCAAGAACCTTGGCGCCATGATCCGTGCTTTTGATCTTTTGTGTCAGGAACAGGACAATGTGAGACTGATCCTCATAGGAGACGGTCCGCAGCGGTCAGAGTTGGAAGCCTTGGCCAATTCCTTGTCTTGTGCGGATAAGGTGGATTTTTTAGGCTATCGCAACGACAGGCTGCGAATCGTCAAAGAGCTGGATCTCTTCTGTATGACCTCGAGCCTGGAGGGCATTCCCAGATGCATGATGGAAGCCATGGCCCTGGGTGTGCCGGTGGCCGCCTTTGATATCCCTGGGGTGGACAAGCTACTTCTGCACGGCGAGACAGGGCTCATGGCAAAGTTTGGGGATGTGCAGGGCTTGAAGACGTGCTTGGCGAAGATCCTGAGTGAACCAGATTTGACTGCTGCGCTCTCCAAAAATGGGCGGGAGCATATTGAAAAGCATTTTTCAGCTCAGCGCATGGCCTGGAAGTATGAAGAGCTGTATGAGCAAATGCTGTATGATGCCTAAGAAAGTGTTTGGCACCTATAAATATAAACAGAAGAACCCTGAGAATCAAATAATGAGGGAGCCTGAAAGTGACCGGTATATGCGGTTTTTATGTATCTCAATGGTCTGAAAGCTTAGACACGCTCCTCGATCATCAGCTCAAGGCCATGACCCACAACCCTTCCTACCGTTGGGACGTCTTTTCTGATCCGAGTCAAGGTTTGGGGCTTGGCCGAAGCAGCCTTGGCGTGTTCAACCCCGTAGACCAGCCGGTCACATCAATGCATGGCCGATGTCTCACCGTCTTTCATGGTGAACTCTATGGGCGAAACAATGCCTTATCAGATCCGGAATACGCCCTTTGCCAGTATATTGAAGGAGGAGATGGCTTTGCCAGAGAGCTGCAGGGGGTGTTTCACTGCGCCGTTGTCGACTTTCGAGAGCGCAAGATCAAGCTGGTCAGCGACAAATTCGGCCTGGAGCCTCTCTACTACTCTCAGACCGCCCAAGGTATTGTTTTTGCCGGTAAGGTCAAAGGAGTTCTGGAAGCACCGGGTTTGGCCAGAGCCGCGAACTACCAGTCACTGGCCGACTACTACCACTTCGGGCAGGTGCTCGGCCACAAGACTCTGTTTAAAAACATCCATCTCCTACCTCCCGGATCCATGTTGATCTTTGATATGGACAAACTGACGTCGACAGTGAAAACGTATTGGAAGCTCGATGAACTCTTTGTTGAAAATGGGAAATATGAACAGAACCCCTGTATCGATGATGTGATCGACGCCTTTCAAGAGTCTGTTCGCAAGAGGTCGGAAAGTAGGGAGCAATTGGGATTGTCTTTGTCCGGCGGCCTTGATTCCAGAGGAATTCTGGCCGGTCTTGGGGCTGCGGCCCATAACATTCAGACCTATACGCTGGGCCTTCCCGGATGTGCGGATCAGGGTCTTGCCGATCGGATGGCCCGAGCAGCCGGAACCCGGCATGAGTTTATCGAGCTCAACCAGGATTATATCCAGAGCTTCCAGGATATGGCCCTGCAGATGATCACCTTCAGCGACGGTATGTATCATCCCCATGAATCCACGGAAATGCTGGCCTTGAAATACATGCAAAAAGCGGACTTCTCCATCATGCTTAGGGGGCATGGCGGTGAAATCGGCAAAGCTGCTTTGGCCTACCCTGTGATGGTCTCGAATAGTACCCTGGCCTCTCGCAGCCCTGAACAAGTGCTTGAGGGCATCTATGCCAAAACAAACCTGGTTTTGCAGGACTTTCCTCCACAGAAACTGTTTTCCAGCTCTTTAAGCCCCTGGGTTGAACAGGGGCCAAGGCAGTCTCTGCAAGAGTCGTGCGCAGAGGCCAGCCAGAAGTTGTCCCCGGCGGATGTGCACCTCTACTACTACATCAATGAGCATATCCGACGCCAAGTGGTTGCTTCACTGGATATTTTCAGGACAGAGGCTGAAATCAGGATGCCTTACATCGATGAGACCTTTCTTGGTTTCCTTTTGAAACTGCCTCTCAGATACCGTATGAACGGGGAAATGCATCGTCGTCTGATCAGGAAGTGCATGCCCGGTCTCGTTAAGATACCGGACTCCAACACAGGTGTTCCCCTGGATGCTGGAAAGGCCCGCCTTTATCTGACCGATAAGTTCAATTCGCTGCTCAAGAAAATGAAGATCTCCGGATTTCGGCATTACACAGAATTTCAGGACTGGTTCAGAAAAGGGTTCAAGAATGATGTCGAAGCGATTCTCTTCAGTGAACAGTCCAGCGACAGAGGATTGTACAACATGGATCAACTTCGTTCGGTGTTCGAAGACCATGTTTCCGGAAACAAAAACTACGGTCACCTCCTTGGGACTGCGATAGGCCTGGAGCTGTGGTTCAGAACCTTTGTCGACTAATCGTGAGCTCCGGTGTTCATTCGCTTATACTGAGTCGATCGAGCGGTGAATGAATGCTTCGGACTCTGGCACCTGATCTCTGGCATCCGACATCTGATATCTAAAAATGGATCTCTCTAAACCCATGCACATCACCACATTCGATTTTCATGAAACAGCGGGGATTGATCGGGAACGAGAGCCGGTGACCTGGGGCGTGCCCCTGCCTGAGGGCTTGGTCCGGGATACCAGGCATATTGTTCTGACAGATCAGGCAGGCATACAAGTTCCTTTGGCGGCTACACTGCTTGCCAAATGGCCTGACGGGAGCTTCAAATGGCTCTTGTGTGACATGCAGGTCACGCTGAAGAAAAACTGTCAACTCCAACTGGAACTTCGACGTTTTCCTGAGTCTGAGCGGGTCATAGTTGATGATTGTCAGGCCGATCTTGGGCTTACCTGGGCTCAAGCAAAAGATGAACTGAAGGTGAATACGGGCTGCTGCGAGTTTTACATAGACACCAGAATCTTCAAGCCTTTTCGGCAATGTGTACGTGACGGCTTCGATTGTCTGGAACAGACGTTTTCCAGAACAGTATTGCAGGACAACGACGGGACATTTTGGGAGCCTGTGATTGAAGCTTGGAACATCGAGGCAGAAAATCGCTTGCGGCTTGTGGTTCATTTTGCAGGATCATTTCGCGGGAACGAAGAAGCTGGAATGCGTTTCGCGGCCCGTATTCACTTCTATGCCGGCAAGTCCTTTTCGCGAATCGATTTCACCATACACAACCCCCAGGCGGCCAAACACACAGGGGGGCTGTGGGATCTTGGCGATCCAGGTTCCATGTATTTTGAGGATCTCAGCCTGGAGGTCGGCCTGAACCGGGAAAGTTCAGGAATTGATACCATTCTTTACCCGGAAGGAGCTGGACAATCCTTGCACAGCACCCAGAACTCTTTGTCTGTCTATCAAGACTCAAGCGGAGGAGAGAATTGGAAATCCAAGAACCATGTGAACAGGCAGGGGCGAGTGCCGATTTCCTTTCGGGGATATCAGGTCTGGGAAGATGATCAAGTGCTGCAAGAAGGGGAGAGAGCAACTCCAGTGCTGGCTGCTACGAATAACAGAGTCAGGTTTTGGGGAACGATCAGACACTTTTGGGAGAATTTTCCCAAGGCCCTGGAATACAAAACTGATCTTGCCAGATTCAGACTCTTCCCCGCATATTTCGGAGACTGCTTTGAACTGCAAGCCGGAGAGCAGAAAACACACACCCTATACATGGGCTTTGAGGATGCGGGCCAGGAAATAATCAACCCCCTTGGCTGGGTGCACGAACCTCTCATACCAATCATTTCCCCGGAATGGTATGCGAAGACTAGGGCCCTTCCTCATCTTGCCCCTTTGGATACAAGGACAGGTGTCGACGGAAAGCATTCATTTGCAATCAAGGGTGGAGCCGAAGCTTGCCAGACAAGGCAGGAACTGCTTAGGACTGCCGTTCAGGGAGAGAAATCGTTCTTTGTCCGCCGGGAAATGATAGATGAGTACGGTTGGCGGCATTTTGGCGATCTCTATGCCGACCATGAAGCAGTCTTTCACCATGAAAGCAGCCCATTTATTTCACATTACAACAATCAGTATGACGTGATAAAAGGGGCCGTCCAACAGTTCTGTTCGACGGCAAATGCACAGTGGTTGCGACTGGCGCAAGATCTGGCCGACCACGTGGCTGATATCGACATTTACCATACGGATGAAGACAGGTACCAGTTCAACCAGGGCATGTTCTGGCACACAGATCACCACCTGGAGGCAGCAACCGCCAGCCACAGGGCATCTTCGGCCCAGCACTGCAAGATCAAGAACGCGGCGATGGTCGGTTCAGGTCCTTCCTATTCAAATATCTACGCCACAGGCTTTGCCTATCTGTACTGGCTGACCGGGGAAATGCGCTATAAGGAGAGCGTTCTCAAACTGGTTCAGAACATAATAGCCGGGCTTAGCGGACCGGATACATTCAGTGAAGCGGGGTATCAGGCCCTCAAGACAGTGCATACACAAATCAAAAAGAAACTGGGCAGAGCCCATGACTATGAGACGGTCTATGGCCTCGATGGGCCGGGGCGGGCCAGTGGCAATGCCCTGAACGTGCTTCTGGATGCATTCGTCCTGATGAATGATCAATTCTATCTTAACTGGGCTGAGACTTTGATAGCGAAATGCGTATCTCCTGACGACGACATTGCGTCTAGAGATTTGCTCAATGCCGAGCTCCGCTGGATGTACACCGTGTTTCTCAAGGCCTTATGCAGGTATCTTGAAATCAAGGGTGAGATAGGTCAGCATGATCAATGGCAGGAGTATGCCAAGGCGGTCCTCCTGAATTATGGCCGGTGGATGCTTGAAAATGAATCAGCCTATTTGGACAAACCTGAAATCCTGGAGTTCCCAAACGAGACCTGGGCGGCGCAAGAATTCAGGAAAAGCGATATCTTGGCTTTTGTTGCTACCCTGGTTTCAGGAGAGCTACAGGATCGTTTTCTGGGTAAGGGGATGTTTTTCTTTCAAACCGGACTGGAGCACTTGAACAGGTATGAGAACAAGATCCTGACCCGGCCTTTGGCCCTGGTTATGACCAATGGGATGGAGTTTGCCGATATATATATGCAATGGCGAACAGGAGATCTCCCAGCCGAAAGCCCGAGCAACGATCACAATTGGAAAAACAAAGGGCATGGACAACCGAAGATCAGAATGGCCAGATTGGGGAGTCTTCTCATAAGCATCTCTCCAGCCAAGGAATGGCGGTGGGTGCGGGCTCGTTTGTCGAACAGGTATGGGGTGTAACATCGGTCTGGAGAAAACCATGCAGTTTCGCCCCTTATGGAAACCGGCCGCAA
This sequence comes from Desulfohalobiaceae bacterium, assembly GCA_021737115.1. Classification (GTDB taxonomy): domain Bacteria; phylum Desulfobacterota; class Desulfovibrionia; order Desulfovibrionales; family Desulfothermaceae; genus JAABTT01. The sequence continues at coordinate 10,711 of JAIPER010000030.1, read as the reverse complement.
TGTGCGGTTTGCTTTTCTTTGCAGTTTGCCTTGCACCTTGCCAATTTACTGGATATGGGGGAGGCCTCTTGCTGGCTAAAGAGACAGATTGGCCCTGGCCACCACCGGGCGAATCCCAGAAGATCGAAATTAGCCGGGATACCCTTGTTTCAACCGTAGGCGGAGAGCGTATTGGCAGCAACGGTGTAGCAGGGCGTTTAAAAGTAAAAGGGCAGCAGGAGTATGTCCTGTTCGATATCGACAGCAAAGCCCTCAAAGGCAAGATCATTGCCGGGGCTCTGCTTCATCTTCGAAGCGATTCCCCGGATAGGGCTCCACTTGGAAGGGTCGGCGTGTCAACTTTGAGCAGCCGCTGGCGGGAAGGGCGCTCCAGCCATTACCTGTCCGAAGTCGGCAGTTCATGCTTTGAGCAGGCTTTTTACCGACATCAAAATTGGACAGTCCCGGGCAGCACACTTATGGAAGCCTGTTTTGGCCGGGGGCAGACTATCTGGAAATTTGCTGACTGTTCGGCACCTGATGAGCAGAATTGGCAAACCTGTGCTGTCGAACCGGATGTTGTGGCTGCAAGGGTGGCCGGGTTGAGCCATGGCTTTGTGCTGGCCGATGAAATCGGCCAAGAATGGGCCTGTCCTGAAGGTGTGTTTGAATACACCTGGCTCCCCAACCGGCATTTCAAGAGTACAGAGAGTTGGAACTCGGCTCCCTGGCTTCAGGTGTGGACCAAAGGCGCAGACCATGAACCTCCGGAGGGAATTACCGGACTTGAGGTGGTCACCCGGGGACTAAAAGCCGGTGAGGCCTTGATCGGCTGGAGAACACCCCGGGATCTTGGTGGCGGCAGTACTCTTGGTTACAGAGTCAGAGTTCGAAGCAAAGATCACGAAGTTGAAGTCCCGAAATATCAAATCCCCATGGCAGGTGAACCAGGTCAAGAGGTCTGGATGCATCTTCGAGACCTTCGGTTTTCTGGAGGGGAAGAGGTCGAGGTGAGCATAGCCCCTGTGGATTCTGCCGGGAATACAGGAGCTGCTTTATCCAGGAAAATCACCTTGGCTAGAGAGAAGCAATTGCCTGATTTGCCGGTAGTCCAAGAATTTTGTCAACAAACCCCAAAAACAACCACGGACCTCCCTCAGGTGGGTGGGGTCAATGTCTCTGTCATTGATGTTCTGGACAAAATGGATCCGATCAGCGGGAACGTGATTCCAGAAAAAAGCAGTGGCTACATGACGGAAAATCATCTGTTTTCAGGCAAAAGAAAACAGATTCACCTCTTCTCAGCCAGTAACGAGATGATCCACTTTCAAATCGTTTTCAACAGACAAGAAGGTGGGGCCAGCGATGCTCGGATAGAGTGCAATTTTGCCCAAGCAGAGGGTATCCGGACCAGATTCTATGATTGCCGACCAGTGAAGATTGGAAGCAGTGGGAATGGATTGCCCTATCTGCCTGACCCGCTGACAGAATTGCAAGGTGACGCTTCGATTTCTTTGAAGGCCAAGAGTGTTTCGTCCCGGGGGGAACGGTTTCGTTCGTTGCTGTGTGAGTTCTATGTTCCGCACAAGGTGTCACCAGGGAAAAAAAGGGTGAGATCGTTATTCAAGCCGGACATGAGAGGCTTGTCCTCAAACTTGAGCTGACGGTCTGGGATTTTATCCTTCCTGACAAACTTTCCTTTGTGCCTGAACTCAATGCCTATGGCACTTATTCGCCCTATACAGGCTATGCAGCCTACAGGCTTGCCCACAGGCACCGGACCTGTCTGAATCGCCTGCCTTACGGCTGGAACGGACTGCCCAGGTTCTCACCAGAATGGAATGGTCAAAGGTTTGCCTGGGAAGAATGGGACGCTCATGTCGGTCCTCTCCTGGACGGCTCGGCCTTTTCTGACTTACCCAGGGCAGGAGAACCGGTTGATGTGATGTGTCTGCCATTCAGTGAAAACTGGCCGCTGAACCTCGATGCCCATTATTCTCCCTCCTACTGGGCGGACCAGGCTTTCAGCCAAGAATATCAATTGGAAATGAAGCGGGCCTATGAGCGTTTTGCAAGGCATTGCCAGGCAAAGGGGTGGACAGATACAGTTTTTCAATTCTATCTGAACAACAAGATTTATTATCGACAACGTTACGAAAGAAGCAGTGCGCCTTGGATATTTGATGAACCTGTGGCCACCCAGGATTTTTGGGCTCTGCGGTGGTTTGGGCAGTTATGGTACGAGGCCGTGAAAGACTACAAGAAGAAGGTTACCCTCTGGTACAGAGCAGACGTCTCTTATACCCAGTTCAGCCGGGACATACTGTGGGGGGTCACGGATATTGAGAATCTAGGGGGGATGAATGCGCAGAAGGCTCGCATGAAGAGAGAAGAGTTGATATTGGGAAAATCTGAAAGCTTCGTGGAGTACGGAACCATGAACAAGGTGCAGGTATCGAATGTGCAGCCCGTGCTCTGGTGCGTGGCCGCTTGGACCAGGTGGGCTTCTGGTGTTTTGCCCTGGCAAACGATAGGTTCGAAAAAAGCTTGGGAAACAGCTGAACGAACTGCTATCATCTATCCGTCACAAAAAGGTCCGCAACCGTCTCTGCGGCTCAAGGCCCTGACTGTGGGGCAGCAATTGGTGGAGTATCTTGTTTTATTTGCTATAGTATTTGATACAGACCAGCTTAGAATGGGACCGTGGCTCAGGGAGCAGTTCAAGAAGCCCAAGGGATGGTTGCAGACGTCTTATGCAGGGAAAAAGGCTCCAGAAGAAGACTCCCTTGTGAGAGTTGAGGAGATGCATCACTTCCGGAAGCATTTAGGTTCTCTACTTTCCGGGGAAGTAAAAAAAATCAGTCAAGGCCAGAAGCAGAATAGACCTATTATGGATGAAGCTAAGGCCTCTTCTGGAGACGGGTATGTGAGCGTGGCTCCTAAGGTCGAGAGCAAGCAACCCGAATGCCGAGCCTGGAGGCCTTGATGGTCAAGAATTTGTTTATGATAGAAAAAAGTTTGTTCAACATCGGTAGTTGGTTCCCCCTTTGAGCAACCTGCGGCATAACTATCTGAAATTATTGACCGAACTGTCTAATTGGTTGATGATGTCAATCAAAAATATCAATAAGTTACATACGGGTTGCGCAATCTCGGTTGGTTACAAATGAAATTTTGATTACACTTTAGAAATTACACAAGAAATAATGTAATTATGAACAAGTTCTGCTTTTGGTTATGGGCAGCTTAACAATCAAATAGATTGGATCCAGAGATTATTAGAAAATTTAATTCACCAACCATTGAGAGATGCACCTTCGTGCGGTCACTATCGGCACCCCGGTCATAGGCTATGAATTTCGGAGCTTCATCAGATCCGAAAAATTTGCTTTTGAACAGTCAGGTGCCTGCTAGGACACCTGACTGTGCTTTGATGTGACAATAATTCCGATTCAAATAACATTTAGATTCTACAACTCAATTATCCGTTATTACGATATAATTACTTTCTGCCCCACCAGCTCCTGACGCGGCATTGCCGCCCAGTTGCACACTCCCTGCTTCAAAGCTGGCTTCATAGACATTGAAGTATCCCATGTAGGAATCGGTGACATCAATAGTCATGCTGGTGAGAGTGAAGCTGTTCTCAAGCCAGGAAGGCAAGGATGAGGCCCTGGAATCGTAGGCGACATATACCGCTGCCTGCTCTGAGAGGGTAAACTCCAGAAAGGTTTCTGAGGTTTCACCCTTGTCATCATTGCTGGTGACTATGAGTTGCTCATTTCCATCTGTCAAGGATTGAGGAATAGTGACGAAGGTAAAGCTTCTATCATTGTAATATTCAATCCCTTCCTGCAGAGCTGCCACAGAATAACCAGAAGGCTGATCAACAGTTACTTCGAGCGGGGTGGAGTCATTTTCATCACTGTCTTGGGTGCCACTTGGGACAACAATGACAATGTAGTTGCTGGCAGCTCCATCTTCTCCTGAAGCGGCATTGCCGCCCAGTTGCACCGTCTCTGCTCCGTAGGTCGCTTCATAGACATTGAAGGAGCCCATGGCATCAGTGACATCAATGGTCATGTCTGTTGGTGCGAAGGCGCTCTCAAGCCAGTTAGGCAGGGACGAGGCTCTGGAATCGTAAGCAACATAGACCGTAGCCTGATTCGAGAGGGAAAACTCAAGAAAGGTTTCCGAGGTTTGCTCCTTGTCATCATTGCTGGTTAAGATCAGTTGTTCGTTTCCATCGGTCATAGATTGGGGCAATGTGACTAGGGTGTACGTACGGTCATTGTAGTATTCGATGCCTTCCTGCAGATCGGTCACAGAGTAGCCGGAAGGCTGATTCACAGTTACCTCGACCGTTGCATTCGATGAAGTGTCGGTCCCGTCATCATATGAAGGATCTGAGCCCTGGGAGACTTCGTCGCCATCGGAGACACTGTCCCCATCTGCATCTGCATCCAACAGATTGGTGACGCCGTCTCCATCGTAATCCTGGTCCCAGTCGCTTCCCCAATACGCTTGTTCATCGCCGTCATTGAGACCGTCACCATCTGTGTCTGCAGTGTTGGGGTAGGTTCCGTAGGTTTCAGTTTCTTCAAAATCGCTCAAGCCGTCGCCGTCTGAATCCGAGCTGTTCGGATCGGTTCCCTGGGAGATCTCGGTTCTGTCCTGGATGCCGTCACCGTCTGAGTCGGCCTGGAGAGGATCGGTGGAATGGGTGTTGACTTCGTCGCCGTCACTGAGCCCGTCGCCGTCAGTATCCGAAACAGTGGCATCCGTTCCATAGGTGCCGAGTTCCTGCGAATCGCTCAAGCCGTCTCCGTCTGAATCAGAGGAGTTCGGATCGGTTCCCTGGACGACCTCGGTTCCGTCCTGGAGACCGTCACCGTCTGAGTCTGCCTGGAGAGGATCGGTCGAATGGGTGTTGACTTCGTCACCATCATTGAGTCCATCACTGTCCGTGTCGGCAACGTTCGGATCGGTTCCATAGGTGTCGGTCTCTTCAGAATCGGTCAGGCCGTCACTGTCAGAATCCGTGGTGCTTGGCTCGGTACCACTTGAACTATTTGGTTCGACAATTACGATATAGTTACTGCCAGACCCATCTTCTCCAGATGCGGCATTGCCGCCGAGTTGAACAGTCTCTGCTCCGTAAGTCGCTTCATAGACATTGAAGTGGCCCATGTAGGAGTCAGAGACATCAAGGGTCATGTCAGTAGGAGTAAATCCGGTCTCAAGCCAGGTAGGCAGGGACGCGGCCCTGGAATCAAAGGCAACATAGACCGTTGCCTGATTTGAAAGTGTAAACTCCAGAAAGGTTTCAGATGTTTCATCCTTGTCATCATTGCTGGTGACAATGAGTTGCTCGTTTCCATCGGTCATGGACTGGGGCAGGGTGAGCAGGGTGTAAGTACGGTCATTGTAGTATTCGATGCCTTCCTGCAGATCGGTCACAGAGTAGCCGGAAGGCTGATTCACAGTTATCTCGACCGTGCCGTTGGAAGAAGTGTCTGTCCCGTCATCATATGAAGGATCTGAGCCCTGGGAGACTTCGTCGCCATCGGAGACACTGTCCCCATCCGCATCTGCATCCAACAGATTGATGACTCCATTTCCATCATAATCCTGGTCCCAGTCGCTTCCCCAATACGCTTGTTCATCGCCGTCATTGAGACCGTCGCCATCCGAATCAGCTGTGTTTGGGTCGGTACCGTACGTATTTTTTTCTTCGGTGTCGGTCAGCCCGTCACCGTCTGAGTCAGAGCTGTTCGGGTCGGTTCCCTGGGAGATCTCGGTTCCGTCCTGGAGACCATCACCATCCGAATCTGCCTGGAGCGGATCTGTGGAATGGGTGTTGACTTCATCACCGTCATTAAGTCCGTCGTTATCTGTATCGGCAACATTTGGATCAGTTCCGTGGGTGCCGAGTTCCTGCGAATCGCTCAGACCATCGCTGTCTGAATCAGAGCTTTTTGGGTCGGTTCCCTGGAGGATCTCGGTTCCGTCGTCGAGTCCGTCTCCGTCTGAGTCAGCCTTAAGTGGATCGGTTGAATGGGTGTTGACTTCGTCGCCGTCGCTGAGCCCGTCACCGTCAGTGTCGGCAAGATTCGGATCGGTTTCGTAGGTGTCGGTCTCTTCAGAATCGGTCAGGCCGTCACTGTCAGAATCCGTGGTGCTTGGATCGGTACCACTTGAACTATTTGGTTCGACAATTACGATATAGTTACTGCCAGACTCATCTTCTCCAGATGCGGCATTGCCGCCGAGTTGAACAGTCTCTGCTCCGTAAGTCGCTTCATAGACATTGAAATGCCCCATGTAGGGATCAGTGACATCAAGGGTCATGTCGGTAGAATTGAATCCGGTCTCAAGCCAGTTAGGCAGGGACGAGGCTCTGGAATCATAGGCCACATAGACCGTAGCCTGATCCGAAAGGGTAAATTTGAGAAAAGTTTCTGAAGATTCATCCTTGTCAGCATTGCTGGTTATGATCAATTGTTCGTTCCCGTCGGTCAAGGATTGGGGCAGGGTTACTATGGTGTAAGTGCGGTCGTTGTAGTATTCGATGCCTTCCTGCAGATCGGTCACAGAGTAGCCGGAAGGCTGATTCACAGTTACCTCGGCCGTGCCGTTGGAAGAATTGTCTGTCCCGTCATCCTGATACAAGGGATCAGAACCCTGGGAGACTTCATCACCATCGGAGACGCCGTCACCGTCTGAGTCAGCCTGGAGTGGATCGGTTGAGTAAGTGCTGACTTCCTCAAAGTCACTGAGTCCGTCTCCGTCTGTATCGGGGTTATTGGGATCAGTCCCATAGGTGTCGGTTTCTTCGTTGTCGGTCAACCCGTCACCATCAGTGTCCGGGGTTGTGCTGGAAGTAGGGATGTTATAGACAACTTCATTGGAGTATGAACTCTCGTTGCCATTTCCGTCATGGCTGGTGGCCACAAAACGGTACTCCTCACCTGCAGTCAGTCCGGAAATGGAGGTTGTGGTCTGCGTGGGATCGCTGATCACCTTGACGTCTTGGTCATTGTAGGAATCACCTGAAAGGCTGTAGTAGATCTTGTAGCCCTCGACTTGACTGATGTCAGAGGGTTGATCCCAGGCCATGTTGACTGACGCTGTTCCCGAAGTAGTAGCAGATATACCGCTTCCCGGGAAGAACAAAAGAAAAGCCGCGACAGTCGCGACTATCCAAAAGATGAGAGTGGTAGATTGCTTGCTGTTACCGTTTTCACGCGCCATGAAAAGCACCTCCTTGTGAATTTCCCCACGCCAAGAGGACGCTGCACAAAGAGGTGCTGCATCCCGCTCGGTAGGCCCGCTGCCTTATCCAAGACTGGAGGTAGGCCGGTGCCTTTGCGTCTCAACCTTTCGGAAGATTTGCCTTTTTCGAGTGGGTTGATGGTTGATGGTTGTGTTTGAAGCCTGTTTAAGGCGTTTCGGTAATCCGCCGCCTATTCTTTGCTCATTGCATGTCAAATAAGGTTAAGGTTGAAGAATTTTTGTTCCGCGCCCGCTTCGCTTGAGTCACAGAGCTTTCAGAGAGGGCAGAAGGAGAAGAGAGTTTCATTTTGGCCGTGTCGGAGAAAGGCAGGACTCGGCCAAAAGGGCTCACCCCTTCGGGCAAATATGAAAACAGTCCTGTTCCCTCATTCCTACAATAATCCATTCAATTGTGTTAATCCTGTCAAATAGTTTTAAATTCTATTTCTGGTTCAGTTACTAATCTTTGACAAGTTTGAAGCGGATGGGTGCCCGCATTTCCTTCGTTCTAAAGTGCAAGCAAAAGTTATGCCAGTTATTATAAATAAGTCCTTGGTTCGTCGTTCTTGGTTCTTGGCCGTAATTGGTTGATGGTTGTCCGCTGTTTGTTGTTCGGGGGGTAAAGCAGAGAGAAGATTTTTCAGCCGCCCGCTTCGCTCGACAAACGCAGACAACGCGGATGACATTCTTGATTTTGAGCTTTTATCTGGATTTTTTCCCCTGATTCACTGACTTACTGATTAACTGATTTACTGGCATGGGGCATAGGGCAGAGAGCATAGGAAAGAACAGTGATTCAGTGATTCAGTGATTCAGTGAATCGGTGATCGGTGATCGGTGATCGGTGAATCAGTGAAGCAGAGTGTATGGGAAAGAGCAGTGAGTCGAAACGCAGAAGATGGCAGCCGCAGATGATGCCAGAGAGAATCCAAATGCTTGCATTTATTATAATCAAAGAAAGGAAAGAATTTTTTAGCCGCACGTTCGCGAAGCTCACTCGACGAAAAGGCAGACGAAAAATCTTTTGTGCCCCGCGGACAGTTGCGGGGCACAACTGCTCGCCAAGGCAAGGACCTGGTTGCAGGAGATCGGAGCCTTCTTTTCAGCAATCGTTATCCTATGTGCCTGGCCGGTTCAATTCTGCCAAGGCATTACCACCAAGGGAGATTTTAACTTGGAAGCATTAAGCTGGAGTCTTATGCTGCAAGTGACATCTTGGTAATTTTGATTACTGAATTGTAATTTTATTTAAGTAATGACATGTAAGTTGTTTGTAGTCGGATTCGTCAATGAGAATGAGACACACACCCGGCGTTTCCAGCCAAAGGGATCAAAGCTAATATTACCGGTTGGGACCCGGCCCATGATCTTGCGCTGCTCAAGCTACATGGCAGAAAGCTTTCTCCATTACCCCTTGGCGGTTCAGCAGGCGTGCGGGAAAGGAAAGGGAGAGCATGGCCTTCACCGGATATCCTACGATACTTTTATAATGAAAAAAGACTGACTGCCCGCGAATCACGCGAATAGACGCGAATGAAGAGATCTTTTTTTCATCTGCCGGGGATAAGAACCCCAGTTAACCGAGAAGAAGGTTAATCAGGGCAGATCCGTCAGCTGAAAGCGTCATCGCCTGTTCGGCGATACGCAGACAAACGTTCTATGTCCACATGACGAAATCTTCTGACCGGCAGGTTCTTCTTCCTGCCAGTCAGAAGATTTCCCATTCGCGTCCGTTCGCGTGATCCGCGGACCACTTATATTCTTCCCATCGGTTAAGCAATGTATTAGCGGACTGGGCACCGAGGATTATGGCATGAAGGAAAAACCATTTTTTATACGGGCGGAATGGGATGAAGAAGCCCATGTCTGGGTTGCAAGCAGTGATGATGTTCCAGGGCTTGTAACTGAAGAAAGCGATCTTGAGGCTTTGATTGATAAGTTAAAGTACATGATTCCGGAACTTTTAGAAGCAAATGGTGTAGAGATAACATTGTGAAGAGGCATAGAGCATAGGGCATGGGGCATGGGGAAGAACTGTGACTCAGTGAATCAGCGAATCAGTGAATCAGTGAATCAGTGGGTCAGTAGGATCAGTAAATCAGGGAATAAAGAGCATAGAGCCGTGTCTCGATCAAACTGGCGGCTGCGGGCTTCAACCCAACTACACAACAGTCCTACCATATTCTTGAATATATTAATTAATTATATGTCAGCACTGCCAGAGGCAGGGCTGACCACTGACATCTGTCTTACTAGCCTTTGTTCAAAGACTTACTGACTCACCGATTCACTGATTCACTGAATCATTTTTTTTACTGCCTTTTCTGCCCTTTTTTTGGGATTCAGGAAACCAGAGGCTATCCAGCTTGATCCACAGGCTTTCTTCCAAAATCACGGCCCGTTCAATAATATTTTGAAGTTGCAGGATGTTACCAGGCCAATGGTACGACTTCAGGAAATGCAAAAAGTCAGGCGAGAATCCGCGAATATTTTTCTGCAATTTATTGCAGAGCCTGGACAAGAGGTAGTCAAAGAAAGGTTGACCTCCATTTTTTCGTTCGGACAGTGGCAGGAGGTGGATGCGCATCTGATTCAGCCGAATGTAAAAACCCTGATGAAGCTCGTTTGTTCTGAGCAGTTGTTCAGGGTTCTTTCTGATGGTCGCGACAAGACGGACATCGGAGAAGATTTCATTTTTTCCATTTATTCGATAAAATGAGGACCTTGTGGTAAACTGGAAGAGCTTGTCCTGCATCTCCAGGCTCAATTCGTCAATGTTATCCAAAAGGAGAGTGCCTCCGTCTGCCTGCTCCAGCTTGCCGAACTGAACGAGACCCGAAGAGGCGCCGGAATCATTTTCTATTCCAAACAATTCGCGCTCCAAGACTGAAGAGGGCAGAACATCCCTGCACAAGACCCTCAAGAACGGATGCTGCTTTCTGGGGCTGTTTATGTGCAGGGTTTTGGCCAGATGGCTTTTTCCTGTCCCGGTGTCCCCGGTAATGAGGACCGGGAGTTCCTTTCGGGGGTATGTTTTATGGTCAGTCTGTGTCATAGCATTGGCTTTATCACGGAAGAGATAGTGTATTTTCAAGCAAAATTAATGCCAAAGTTCTAGTAGTGCTTTTCTATCTTGGTGCCGATGAGTCAAAACTATGGCCTCCAGGGTGGAAGCAGAGTTCCTTATACATGATTCTCTGCCAATCGAGAATCGACGCGAATGAAAAGCCATACGCGGGCAATTGACCGGGCAGATGGCAAGTATTGCTTAATTGCCAGTAAGAATAAGAGGTGCTATAGTAAGGCAGATGTCAGCCCTGCCTCTGGCAAAGCTGACATATAATTAATTAATATATAAGAATTTATTAATATATAAGAATTTATTGGCCTGCAGTTTAACTCATCATGCTAAAGTCCGTCTTTGCCAGTTTGATCAATGGAGAAACTCCAGTTTTTA